>NZ_JBEYXC010000002.1:0-203967 GCF_040644695.1 Streptomyces sp. NPDC046909
CTCGGTCAACTTCATCACCACGATCATCTGCATGCGCGCGCCCGGCATGACCATGTTCCGCATGCCGATCTTCGTGTGGAACGTGCTGCTGACCGGCGTCCTCGTGCTCCTGGCCTTCCCGGTGCTGGCCGCGGCACTGTTCGCGCTGGAGGCGGACCGCGAGTTCGGCGCCCATGTCTTCGACGCGGCGAACGGCGGAGCACTGCTCTGGCAGCACCTGTTCTGGTTCTTCGGCCACCCGGAGGTGTACATCATCGCGCTGCCGTTCTTCGGCATCATCTCCGAGGTCATCCCGGTCTTCTCCCGCAAGCCGATGTTCGGCTACATGGGCCTGATCGGCGCGACCATCGCGATCGCGGGCCTGTCGGTCACGGTGTGGGCCCACCACATGTACGTCACCGGCGGTGTGCTCCTCCCGTTCTTCTCCTTCATGACCTTCCTGATCGCGGTCCCGACCGGAGTGAAGTTCTTCAACTGGATCGGCACGATGTGGAAGGGCTCACTGAGCTTCGAGACGCCCATGCTCTGGGCAACGGGCTTCCTGGTCACCTTCGTCTTCGGTGGTCTGACCGGCGTGATGCTCGCCTCGCCGCCGCTCGACTTCCCGACCTCCGACACGTACTTCGTGGTCGCCCACTTCCACTACGTCATCTTCGGGACGGTCGTCTTCGCGATGTTCTCCGGCTTCCACTTCTGGTGGCCGAAGATGACCGGCAGGATGCTCGACGAACGCCTCGGCAAGATCACCTTCTGGACGCTGTTCATCGGCTTCCACGGCACGTTCCTCGTCCAGCACTGGCTGGGCGTCAACGGCATGCAGCGGCGGATCCCGGACTATCTGGCGGTCGAGGGACTCACCCCGCTCAACACCCTGTCGAGCGTCTTCTCGTTCGTGCTCGGTCTGTCGCTCCTGCCGTTCTTCTACAACGTCTGGAGGACGGCGAAGTACGGCAGGAAGATCGAGGTCGACGACCCGTGGGGCTACGGCCGTTCCCTGGAGTGGGCGACATCGTGCCCGCCCCCGCGGCACAACTTCACCTCCCTGCCCCGGATCCGCAGCGAGTCGCCGGCCTTCGACCTGCACCACGCCGACGTTCCGGAGCGGGAGTTGACGACGCTGTGAGCGGTTTCCTCAACGACATCGAGGGTCATCTGCTGCTCGCCGCCACCCGCGAGGAGGGGCGTACGGCCGCCGAGCGCTTCACCGCCCCACTCGACTGGCTCACGGACGCCCAACGCGCCGAGGTGGAGCGCCGGTTCGAGGCGGAGTACCTCGCACTCGCCCGCGGCTCCTGGCAGCGCACGGCGGCGCGGGCCAGGAGGCTGCGGGACGAGTACGAGACGGCCTACCGAGGGCTGCGGCGCCGGCTGCTGGCCGGATGGCTGCTCGGCAGCGCCGTAGCTCTCGGTGGTGTCGTGCTGTGTCTCGCCCGGTAACGGACTAGCTCTGCGTCCACTTCTGGTTGCTCTGGCCGTTGCACGTCCACAGCACCGTCAGCGTGCCGTTGGCCGTGCCCGCGCCGTTCGCGTCCAGGCAGAGCCCGGCGTTGACGTTGGTGATCGTGCCGTCGCTGTTGACGTTCCACTTCTGGTTGTTCTGGCCGTTGCAGTCCCAGATCACGACCTTGGTGCCGTTGGTGGTGCCGAGGTTGTAGGCGTCCAGGCACTTGTTGCCGTACACCACGAGTTCCTTGCGGGAGGTGTACGTCCACTGCTGGTTCTGGCCGCCGTTGCAGTCCCAGAGCTCGGCCTGGGTGCCGTTGGTGATGGTGTTGTTGTAGACGTCGAGGCAGCGGCTGGAGCCGGTGCCGACGACCAGGGTGCTGTTGGCGCCGGGCAGCGGGCGCACGGTGATGTCGGCCAGCGTGGGGGCGCCGGAGAAGGTCAGGATGTTCGCGGAGCCCTTGGACAGGCCGACCTGGACCGAGATCGTGCCCTGCGAGGAGCCGGTGGGCGGGAAGGAGACCGTGGTCGAGCCCTGGCCGTTCACCTTCAGGGACCCGCTGACCGCGCCGCCGGTGTTGTTGGTGTACGCCACGTCGACGGTCTTGATGCCGGTGCTGCCGGCGGCCACCCCGGAGAAGCCGGCCGTGCCCGTGTACGTGGTGGCCGACTGCTCGGTCCCGCCGGTCACGGTGAGCATCACCGAGCCGCCCGCCGGGACGCTGGTGGTGTAACTGGTGCCGAAGGAACCGACGTTGGAGCGGGACCACAGGTCACGGACTGTCGCGTTGGCGTTGGTCAGGCCCAGGTCGGACCAGCGGACGGTGATGTTCTGGGCGGCGGAGGTGCGGTTCAGGAGGACGACGGCACGGTTGCCGCTGCCGGACAGCACCTTGCCGTAGACCTGGAGCCCTGTGGTGTCCTCGGCGACCTTGACGCCCTGGAGGCCGCGCGCGTCCTGGTCGACGGCGATGACCTCGGGGTTCTTGAGGATGTTCGCGGTCTCGGTGGTCATGGTGGCGAGGTTGTTGCCGGCCAGCAGCGGGGCGCCTGAAATGGCCCAGAGGTTCATGTGGGTGCGGTTCTGGGCGGCGGTGAAGCCGTCCATGCCGACCATCAGCATGTCCGGGTCGTTGTAGTAGCCGGTGTGCTGGGCGAGCGGGTGCAGGCCCTGGTCGAAGTTGGACAGCATGTTCGCCTGGGACGGGCTGTTGCCCCAGAAGATGATGTCGGTGCTGGTCCGGTAGAGGGGCGCCATACCCGGGGCCCAGTTCCAGGGGTTCTGCTTGCCCCAGTTGCAGATGGAGAGGGTCAGCGGACGCCCGGTGGTGGCCGTCGCCTTCGCGACCGCGTCACTGATCGCCTTGTACGCCGTCGGCGCGTCGAGTCCCTCCGCGTCACCGCCGCACCAGTCGACCTTCACGAAGTCGAAGCCCCACTGCGAGAACTGGAGCATGTCCTGCTCGTAGTGGCCCTCGCTGCCGGAGCCGGGGGCGGCGGGGCGGCCGGTCGGGTAGTAGTAGCCGCAGCCGTCCTTGCCCGCGTCGGTGTAGATCCCGGCCTTGAGGCCCTTGCTGTGGATGTAGTCGGCGATGGCCTTCATCCCGCCGGGCCACTCGGACTCGTCGACGGTGATGTTCCCCGCGCTGTCCCGGGTGCCCTGCCACCAGCCCTCGTCGATGTTGATGTACTGATACCCCGCCGCGGGCAGCCCCGCCGCGACGAACGCGTCGACCTGCTGCTTGATCACGTCGTAGTCGATGACGGCGGCGAAGCTGTTCCAGGACGCCCAGCCCATCGGGGCGGCCGGCACCGCTATCTGCCGACCGGTGGCGGCCTGCGCCGGGGTCGGCTGCGCGAACAGCAGGGCGGCCGTGGCGGCCAGGGCGAGGACGAGAGCGCGTACGGCGGCGGCTCTGACACGGCGTACGAAACGCGGTGGGGGGTACATGCGGCTCCTTCGTGCGGGTGAGGAACACATCAAGACTGTCGATATATCGAACAAGGATCGATTAACCGAACGCGTCGCGCGCCGAAAGTAGAGCCACGCGAGAGCGAAGTCAACGGATGTGACAGGCGTGAAGCAGCCGTTCCCCACGGGTCGTTCGCCCACCGGAGCGCACCGCCGGGCCATACTGACGGACGTGCGTGTAGCGATCATGACGGCGGGATCCCGGGGCGACGTCGCCCCGTTCACCGGACTGGCGTACGGCCTCGCCCAGGCGGGACACGAGGTCACCCTGGTCACGCACGGTTCCTTCGCACCCTTGGTGGCAGGATCCGGGGTCGCCTTCCACCCCCTCCCGGTGGATCCACGCACCGTGCTGGAGTCCGAACAGGGTCTGGGACTCCACCGCAGCACCACCGGCCCCGGCAAACTCTGGCGAGCCGTCACCATGGCACGAACGGTGGCCGACTCCATGACCGACGACCTGCTGACGGCCGCCCGAACCAGCGACGCCCTGCTCCTCTCGGCCTCGGTCGCCCCCCTCGGCTACGCGATCGCCGAGGGCCTGCGCCTGCCGAGCCTCGGCCTGAACCTGCAACCGGTCGCCCCCACAAGGGAGTTCGCCCCGCCCATGCTCGGCGGCGGCTCCTGGGGCACCCTGGGCAACCGGATGGCCGGGCACGGCGTCGGCCTGGCCATCGAGCACGTCTTCGCCAAGGCCGTCCCGAACGCCCGCACCCGCCTGGGCCTCCCCCACGGACGCCGCACCACAGCCCGACGGGACCGCGACCGCCGCAACTGGCCCGTCCTGCACGGCTTCAGCCCCCGAGTGGTACCCCGCCCCCGCGACTGGCGCCCAGGCCTCGACGTGGCGGGCTACTGGTGGCCGTACGACGTCACCACCCAACTCCCGCCCGAGGTGGAGACGTTCCTCGCCGAGGGCCCACCCCCGGTCTTCGTAGGCTTGGGCAGCGCAACCGTCCCGAACCCGGAGCACCTCAGCACACTCATCGTCCGCGCCCTTCGCCAGGCCGGAGTACGAGGCATCTTCCAGCGCGGCTGGGCAGGCCTGTCCGCCGAGGGCGACGACATGCTGACGGTCGGCGAGATCGCCCACTCCGCGCTCTTCCCCCACATGGCCGCGATCATCCACCACGCAGGAGCGGGCACCACCGCGGCAGCCCTCCGGGCCGGCGTCCCAGCGATCCCGGTACCGATCCAGTTCGACGCGGGCTTCTGGTCAACAAGACTGACCACCCTGGGCGTGGCACCGACACCGGTCCCCCTGAGGCGCCTGACGACCGACGCCCTGACCTCGGCATTGACACAGGTCACGCGCGACACCGGCTACCGGGAGCGGGCACAGCAGCTGGGAGTCCAAATCCGCGAGGAGAACGGAATCACCCCGGTACTGAAGACGCTGAACCACCTAACAGGCTGAGCAAACAGCGCCCCTTCAGGGGCGCGGGGCTGTATCAATATGCGGCTCCGCCGCGTGGGCGCGACCAGCCACAACAAACCCGCACCCGCCCCTCAACCCATCGCGGCACTACCCCTCGCACTCCCACCCGACCGGCCGCAAGATCGAAAGCAACTGCCGAACCAGCTCCTCCACCGCCTCATCCAGCGAAGCGGACACCCACCCCGCACTCCAGTCGTGCAACAACCCGTTCACCGCCCCGATGAACGCCGTCGCCGCAATCCGATAGTCCCGAGGCGCCGCCTCCCCCCGAGCCACCGCGGCCCGCGCCTCCGCACACAACAGATTGATCCACCGAGCCCGCCGGGCAAGCCGCTGCTCCTCCAACCGCGGACTGACCCCGATGATCTCGACGAAGGTGATGCGAACCCGCCGCGGATCCCCGGTGACATTCGCCGCGTACGCCCGGAAAATCGCCGACACCCGCTCAGCCAGCGGCAGCGCATCCGCGTCGGCCACCGCCGCGAGCACCGCCTCCTCCGCCCACCCGTTGACCTGGAGATGCAGCGCGGCGAGGACATCCTCCAGAGTCCGGAACTCCTCGTAGAACTGCCGCGTGGACAGTCCCGCGGCCTCGCTGAGCGCGGCGACCGTCGTGTTGCGGTAGCCGGGGCTGTCGCCGAACAGCTGGAGCGCGGCGTCCAGGAAACGCCGACGCCGTTCCGCTTGCCGTTCCTCGGCGGTCTTGCCGCCGTAGCGGCCGGTCGGCGCCTTGAGCCTGCCCGCCACGGTCACCTCCGTTGATCGTCCACTGGCTCGCCAATTTTGTCGTGCACGCAGTCTTGTGGACAGGGCGCCTCTTCCTTACTTTTCAGTAAGTTCACTCTGAAAGCGCCTGTGTTCACATTCATCACCCACGTCTTGGCATGTCCTACTCATGAACCCCACTCAGAGGAGAGAGCCGTCATGCCTGCCTTCAGACCCCGGCACCTGTGTGCCCTGGCCGCCGCGGTCGTCCTGACCGTCACCGCTCCGGCCACCGCCGCCTCCGCCGCGGACGCCGCCGCCCTGCGCGAGGTGCTGTTCGTCGGCAACAACTGGGACGGCACCGCCGACGTCCTGAAGTCCACCGGCGACCTGGCCAAGATCGGCCGGATCAACGTCATCCCCGACAAGGACGCGCGGATCACGGAGATCAACGCCGATCCGATCAAGTGGATCTACTTCATGGCGATCCGCAACGGCGTCGGCGAGGGCCACGACCAGTTCGCCGACGACATGTACACCACGCCGGACGGCGCGTCGGTCGTCGTGTCCCGGCCGAGTTTCGCCGACGTCGTGTCGATCAACCTGGCCACCGGGGCCATCAACTGGCGTTTCCCCGTGTCGGGTTACCGCTCGGACCACATGGCGGTCTCCCCCGACGGCACGCGGGTCGCGGTGTCCGCCTCGACCGCGAACACCGTGCATGTGCTGGACATCGACACCGGTAAGCAGCTGGGCAAGTTCACGACGGGCGACAAGCCGCACGAGAACATCTTCACCAAGGACGGCAAGTACATCTACAACATGGCAATCGGTGACGTGAACACCAGCACCGACGCCCCGTGGCTGGACTGGACGAAGGGCGACCGGCACATCACGGTCGTCGACGCGACGACGTACCAGCAGGTCAGGACGATCGACATGCGGCCGAAGCTGGACGCGATCGGTCTCACCGACTACTCGGACGCGGTCCGCCCGGCCGTGTTCTCGCCGGACGAGTCCAAGCTGTACTTCCAGGTGTCGTTCTTCAACGGCTTCTTCGAGTACGACCTCGCCACCGACAAGATCACCCGGACGAAGACCCTGCCGAAGAACCCGGCGACCAGCGACGACCGCACGACGTTCGTCAACGACTCACGCCACCACGGGATTTCGATGAACCCCGCGGGCACCAAACTGTGCGTCGCCGGGACCATGGACGACTACGCGACCGTCGTCGACCGTACGACGCTCCAGGAGGGCCCGCTGGTCACCGCCTCCAAGCCCTACTGGGCCACGGTCAGCGGCGACGGCAAGCTCTGTGTGATCTCCGAGAGCGGCACCGACCAGGTCACGGCGATCGACTTCGCCACCGGCCAGAAGACGGTGTCCGTCCCGGTCGGCGACCACCCCCAGCGGGTACGGCTCGGCCATGTCGCGTCGAACTGGACGAGTCCGGCCTCCTGAGAGTCCTTTCGTCGGGGCCCGGCCCGGGCCCCGACGAAAGGGAAGGGGCGACACCGGTCAGCTGAATCTCGCCGCCGCCCACGCGGCCAGTTCGGACTTGGCCGCGGCGAGCAGGGTCGCGGAGGGCGAGGTCGCGCCGTTCGTCACGAGCGCGTAGTGCAGGACGCCGCTGTCGGAGTCGGTGATCAGCAGACGGCGGCTTCCCGTGCCGCCCGGCTCGGCGGCCGCGCCGATCGGGGTGGACGAGGTGTACGCCGGCGGGGCGTACACCGTGCCGAGGTCGGAGACCACGGTGGTGGAGGCGGTCGGGAAGGACGCCGGGAGGTGCAGTTCGGTCGGCGCCGTGCCGCTGTTGGAGCGCCACACCAGCAGCGAGTACTGGCCCGAACCCACGAGACTGGAGACGTTGGGCAGCGAGCTCGGGACCGGGTTCCACGTCAGGGTCGTGGAGCCGTCGCGGGAGCGGTCCTCATAGGTGAAGGCGACCGTCGAACCCGAAGTGGCGCTCGGGTAGATCCGGTCGAGGAGCCGGGCGTCCTGCCGCAGTACGGCCGTGCCGGAGTCGTCGAGGCGTACGGCGGACAGGTCCTCGTCGTTCCAGGCGTCGCCGGTGGTCTGCACCTTGTCGGGGTTGCCGTTCATGAGCTCGTGGTGGCGGCCGTTGTAGATGTCCCACTGCCACTGCGAGCCGGACAGCACCGGACCCGAAGTGGCCGGTGTGGTCCACCAGTTGGCGCCCTTCACCCGGGAGTCCAGGGCCTGGTACATGGCCTTGAGGACGGTCGGCGCCTTCCCGGCGGTGGAGCCGTTGAGCGGATGCCCGTACTCGCTCACGATCGCCGTGGTGCCGAGCGCCGTGGCCCGGTCGCGGACCGCGCCGAAGTCGCTCACGTACTGGCCGTCGGAGGCGTTGCCCCACATGAGGATGCCGGAGATGGCCTTCTGGTCGTAGAAGTGGGTGTTGAAGACATAGCGGGAGCCGATGGTGCCCGCGTCGAGGAGGCCGCCCTCCTGCTTGCTGACGTTGCCGTTCCAGAAGAGGTTGGGCTCGACGAAGGCGGGCTTGTCCGTCCAGCCGGCGGCGTCCATCCGGGCGCGGAACTTCACGTAGAACGGCCACAGCAGATCGCGTTCCCAGGTGCGGCTGGCCTGGCCCGAGTCATAGGTGCCGGCGTACGGCTCGTTGTAGGGGTCGAAGCCCACGACGCCGGTGAACTGCTCGGTGGTGAGGTTCGCCTTGAGGTAGGCCATGGTCTTCTGAGCGGTCGTCAGGAAGGAGTCCTGGAGGCCGTAGTTGTTGTGCCAGAAGTCGTACTGGGCCTCCGTCACCGCCGAGTTCTGGGTGATGTTCTGGCCCCACAGGAGGCAGATGCCGCAGGACTCGGTGGGGTAGTCGCCCAGTTCCACGGCCCACGCCGGGGCACCGTCGCCGGTGTACCAGCTGCCGGAGTTGAACAGGTGGCGGGAGTAGAGGTCCTGGTGGAAGTCGGGGTAGACGCGGACGCCCGCGTCCAGGAAGGCGCCCATCTGTGCGGTGGCGGCGGCGAGGTAGGCGGTGTCGAGCTGGCCGCGCACCGGCTCGGCGTATGCCCAGGACAGCAGGAAGCGGACCGCGTTGCCGCCACCGAGGGCTCTCAGCGCGGTGGCCGACTTCTTGGCGTCGGCGACGGAGGCGAAGGGGAGGCCATGGTTCTCGTCGAGCTTGGTCTCGCCGGAGACGTTGTAGCCGCGCAGGACGACCTCGCGGCCCTGGGCGTCGAGGAAGCGGCCGTTCGACACGGTGAGCGCCGTGCCGTCGAACCAGAGGGAGTTGGGGACGGCGGCGGTGGCGGGCCCGGCTCCCGCCACCGTCAGGGATCCGAAGAGGACAACCAGAACAACCAGCAGGCGCACCCGGATATTCGGCATGTCCACTACAGTCGGGCGATTTCCGGACACCGTCAACACTTCTGACTCATGAGTAAGTCTCAGGTTTTGTTCACACGTTCTTTCTCAGCCACCTCAACTCCCCACTCTGCGCGTCACGTTCAACAGGTACTCCTTGCGGTTGAGCGGGTTGTGGTCGGTGCGCGGGCGGCACGGCACCGCACCGCGCAGGACCGGCGCGTAGTGGTCGAAGCCGCTCTCCCACTCGCCCTCGCCACGCGTGAGTCCGGGCAGCCGCTGCTCCACCGCGTGTACGCGGGCGGCGGGCACCGCGCCCTCCAGGACACAGCTGTCACCGCGTGTCTCGGTGGTCCGCGGCACGGCCTGGAGCGCCGCGAGCACCGGGAGCAGCGCGCCCAGGGTGTCCGCCGGGGCCTCGACGCGGAAGCGGTGCATCGGCTCGTACACCTGGGTGCCCGCCCGCCGCAGCGCCTCGGCCAGGACCAGCGGGGTCAGGCCGCGGAAGTCGGCTCCGGTGCTGGACATGCTCTTGTCGAAGCCCTGGTGGGAGTGGCTCTGGCGGGGCCAGTAGCCGGAGTGCGTCATGGTGACCGTGCAGTCGGTGACCTGCCAGCCGTTGAGGCCCTGGCCGAGGGTCTCGCGGACGGTGTCCTCGACGGCCTTGAAGAAGGCGTACGGCATGGCGCCGAGCTCCACCTCAAGGCGGAAGGCGATCCCGGACCCGGGCGGCGCGGGGTCGACGCGCAGGCCGACCGTCGCGAGGAAGGGGTTGGCGTCCTTCTTGATGAACTCGGCGGCCGCCCCCGAACCGGCGGGCCGCTCGACGCACAGCGGTGTGGTCTCCCGGAAGCCGACGGCGAGCCCGAACTCCTCGCACAGAGTGGCTTGAATGACCTCCTTCTGCACCTCCCCGTAGAGGGAGACCGAGGTCTCCTGGCGCACCTCGTCGTGGCGCAGGCCGATCAGCGGGTCCTGTTCGGCGAGCCGGGTGAGCGCGCGGTGCAGGGCCCTGCGGTCGGTGTCCGGGCCGGGGACCACCACGGTCTCCAGGGTGGGCGGGGCGAAGAAGTGGCCGTGCGCCTTGCGGGGTTCGCCGAGCGCGTCGCCGATCCGGATGTCGCCGAGGCCCCACAGGCGGGCGATCCGGCCCGCCGGTACCGCGTCCCGCCGCACATCGGTGCCGTGGTCGAAGACGCTGACCCCGGTGACCAGGCCCTCCTCGCGGGCCTCGCCGAAGGGAACGCGGTCGCGGGTGCGCAGGGTCCCGGAGAACATCCGCGCGTAGGCGATCTTCTCCCCCGCCGGACCCCGCTCGACCTTGAAGACGGTCCCGGAGACCGGCCCGTCGGGGTCGCCGTCAGCGCGGGGCAGCAACTCCTTGATCCCGTCGATGAGTTCGGGCACGCCCGCACCGGTGACGGCCGAGCCGAAGAACACCGGGTGGACAAGGGCCTGGCGGGTCTGGGCGACGAGGGCCGTCCGCACCCGGTCCTGACCAAGCGAGCCGTCGACATAGGCGGCCAGCAGGTCGTCGTCATGGTCGGCCAGGACGTCCACGGGGACCGGCCCGGGCACGAACGCGGCGTCCCGGGTGCCGAGTCCGACGGCCCGCCCCATCGGGACGACGGCGGGCGTGAGCCGTTCGGAGAGCGCCCGCAGGAGGTCGTCGTACCGCGCCCCACGTCGGTCGATCTTGTTGACGAAGACCAGCGTGGGGATCCGCAGCCGCTGGAGTGTGCGCATCAGGACACGGGTCTGCGCCTGGACGCCCTCGACGGCCGACACGACCAGCACGGCGCCGTCGAGCACGCCGAGCACCCGCTCCACCTCGGCGATGAAGTCCGGGTGGCCGGGGGTGTCGAGGAGGTTGACGGTGACGTCGTCGACCGCGAAGGAGACGACGGCCGACTTGATGGTGATACCGCGCTGCCGCTCCAGCGCAAGGGAGTCGGTCTGCGTGTTGCCGGCGTCCACGCTGCCGATCTCGTCGATGACTCCGACGGAGTGCAGCAGCCGCTCGGTGAGGCTGGTCTTACCGGCGTCGACGTGGGCGAGAATTCCGAGGTTGAGCAAGTGCACGAAGCGTCATGTCCTTCGAAGAGGGGGTCATTCCTTCTTGGGTGGACATGCGTGCAGTGCGCACTACTGCTCTCCTTCGTCGATCGCCGACCGGTCCCTTGCCGCCGGCCGGACCTTTGAAGTGCAGCAGATCCGCGCACCGGGGTGCCAACGAATTAACGCTCAACAAAGCCGCGTCCCAGCCCTCGCCCCCTCCCCTGGCCGGTCCTAGAGTGACGCCCATCACGTCAGGTGGCCGATTTTCCCCGCCAGCCCCCTGCTATCCCCTCGCACGGTTCCCTGGGAGGGCACATGACCCGTATCTCGGTGAAGGTGGACGGCACGCACTACCAGGACGAGGTCGAACCCCGTCTGCTGCTGATCCACTACCTGCGTGACCGACTGGGCCTGACCGGCACCCCCGTGGGCTGTGACACCTCCAACTGCGGGGCCTGCACGGTCGACCTGGACGGTGCGAGCGTCAAGAGCTGCTCGGTCCTCGCCGTCCAGGCGGACGGCAGCGAAGTGACCACCGTCCAGGGGCTGACGTCGAACGGGGAGCTGACAGGGCTGCAACGAGCCTTCCACGAGCGGCACGCCCTCCAGTGCGGCTACTGCACACCGGGCATGATCATGGCGGCCCGCGATCTGCTGCGGGACAACCCCCACCCCACGTCGGACGAGGTACGGCACGCCCTGGAGGGCAACCTGTGCCGCTGTACGGGCTACCAGAACATCGTGCGCGCGGTCCTGGACGCCGCGGAATCCGAAACCGCCTCCCCGCAGGAGGTACGGACATGAGCGACACCGTCGAACGCGAGGTCGGCCGCTCCCGCCCCCGCAAGGAGGACGCCCGGCTCCTGACCGGGCAGACCAATTGGACCGACAACATCAGCGTCAACGGACTGCTCCACCTGGCGATCCTGCGCAGCCCGATGGCCCACGCCCGCATCGACCGCGTCGACGTGACGCCCGCGCTCGAACGCCCCGGCGTGATCGCCGCGTTCAGCGGCGCCGACCTCGCGGACGGACTGGGATCGCTGCCCTGCGCCTGGCCGGTGACCGAGGACATCGTGCTGCCCGACCACCCGCCGATCGCCGTCGACGAGGTGCGCTACGCGGGCGACCCGGTGGCGGTCGTCGTGGCCCGCGACCGGTACACGGCCGCCGACGCCCTCGAAGCGATCGAGGTCGACTACACGCCCCTGCCACCCGTCCTCGACCTGGAGGCCGCGCTCACCGAGAACTCCCCCTTGGTCCACTCCGACAAGGGCACCAACCGCAGCTACCTCTGGCCCCTGAAGACCGGCGAGGACTTCGAGTCCGTACGACAGCGCGCCGAGGTCACCCTCAAGCGCCGCTATGTCCACCAACGGCTGATCCCCAACGCCATGGAACCGCGCGGAGTCGTGGTCACCCCGCTCGCCGCCTCCGGCGAGTACACCCTCTACTCCTCCACCCAGATCCCGCACATCCTGCGGATCATGCTCGCCGTGGTCACCGGCGTCCCCGAGCACAAACTGCGGGTGATCGCCCCGGACGTCGGCGGCGGCTTCGGCTCCAAACTCCAGGTGTACGGCGAGGAGGCCATCGCCCTCACGGTCGCCCGCCGCCTCGGACGCCCCGTCAAGTGGACCGAGTCGCGCAGCGAGGGCTACCTGGCCACCCACCACGGGCGCGGCATGATCCAGGACATCGAGATCGCCGCGCACCGCGACGGCAAGCTGCTGGGCCTCAAGGCGGACCTGCTGGTCGACATGGGCGCCTATCTGATGCTGGTCACGCCCGGCATCCCGATCCTCGGCGCGTTCATGTACCCGGGGATCTACAAGATGGACTCCTACGAGCTGGGCGTCACCGGCGTCTTCACCACCAGGACCCCGACCGACGCCTACCGGGGCGCCGGACGCCCCGAGGCGACGTACGCCATCGAGCGGATCATGGACGAGCTGGCGGTCGAACTCGGCCTGGATCCGGTGGAGTTGCGGCGTCGGAACTGGATCGGGCACGAGGAGTTCCCGTACACGACGATCGCGGGCCTGACCTACGACAGCGGCAACTACGAGGCGGCGACGGAGAAGGCCCTCGCGCTCTTCGACTACGACAAGCTCCGTGCCGAGCAGGCGGACCGCAATCACCGCGGGGACTCCGTACGCCTCGGCATCGGGGTGTCGACGTACACCGAGATGTGCGGGCTCGCGCCGAGCCGGGTGCTGCGGGATCTGCGGTACGCGGCCGGTGGCTGGGAGGCGGCGAGCATCCGGGTGCTGCCCACCGGCAAGGTCGAGGTGGTCACCGGGACCAGTCCGCACGGGCAGGGGCATGTGACCTGCTGGAGCCAGATCGCCGCCGATGTGCTGGGCGTGCCGTTCGAGGACGTCCAGGTGGTGCACGGCGACACCAGGGCGGCCCCGCAGGGCATGGACACCTACGGCTCGCGCTCCCTGGTCGTGGGCGGCACCGCCGTTCACCACGCGGCGGTGAAGGTGGTGGAGAAGGCCCGCAAGGTGGCCGCGCATCTGCTCGAAGCCAGCGAGCGGGACCTGGAGTTCACGAACGGCGTCTTCTCCGTCAAGGGCTCCCCCGACGCCCGCAGGACCATCCAGGAACTCGCCTTCGAGACGTTCTCCTCCCACGACCTGCCCGACGGCATGGAACCCACCATCAACGCCGGACACGTCACCGACCCCGACAACTTCTCCTATCCGCACGGCACTCACCTGTGCGCGGTCGAGGTCGACACCGAGACGGGACGGACCCGTATCCGCTCGTACGTCTGTGTCGACGACGTCGGCAAGGTCGTCAACCCGATGATCGTCGAGGGCCAGGTGCACGGCGGACTCGCGCAGGGCATCGCGCAGGCGCTCTACGAGGAGGCGGTCTACGACGACCAGGGCAACCTCGTCTCCGGCACCATGGCCGACTATCTCGTGCCGTCGGCGGCCGACCTGCCCGACTTCGTGACCGACCGCACGGAGACTCCGGCGACCACAAACCCCCTGGGCGTCAAGGGAGTCGGCGAAGCGGGGACCATCGCGTCCACGCCCGCCGTCGTCAACGCCATCGTGGACGCACTGCGGCCGCTGGGCGTGACGGAGGTAGGGATGCCCTGCACCCCGGAGCGGGTGTGGCGAGCCATCGAGGAGGCCTCGGCATGATTCCCCCGGCATTCGAGTACGCCCGTCCGGCCGATGTCGACGAGGCGGTGCGCGCGCTCGCCGGAGCCGGCGAGGACGCCAAGGTGCTGGCCGGCGGACAGAGCCTGCTGCCGCTGCTCAGGCTCCGTCTCGCCTTCCCCGAACTGGTCGTGGACGTCGGCCGGATCCCCGAGCTGCGCGGGGTGCGCGAGGACGGGAACACCCTCGTCATCGGCGCGCTCACCACCCACCACGAGGTCATCCGGGACCCCCTCGTACGCCGCCACGCGGGCCTGCTCGCCGCCGCGACGGCGACCGTCGCGGACCCCGCCGTACGTCATCGGGGCACCCTCGGCGGCTCGTTGGCGCACGCCGACCCGGCCGGGGACCTGCCCGCCGTGGTGCTGGCGCTCGACGCCGAGCTGGTGACGCAGGGGCCGCGCGGGCGACGGACCGTCCCTGCCCGGCAGTTCTTCGTCGACTACCTCCAATCCGCCCTGGAACCGGACGAGTTGCTCGTGGAGGTGCGGGTGCCGAAGGCGGACGGCTGGGGCTTCCACTACGAGAAGTTCCACCGGGTCGCCCAGTCCTGGGCGATGGTCGGCGTGGCCGCGCTGGTGCGGCGCGACGACGGGCACATCGCCGAGGCGCGGGTCGGGCTGACCAACATGGGCACGACCCCGCTGCGGGCGACGGCGACCGAGGAGGCGCTCACCGGCGCCGGGGACACGGACGCGGTGGCGCGGGCCGCCGAGTCGGCGGCGGTCGGGACCCAGCCGTCCCGGGACGTCTCGGCGTCGCCGGAGTACCGGGCGCATCTGGCCCGGGTGCTCACCAAGCGGGCGGTGCTGGCCGCCGCCGGGATGGGGTGAGCGGCGATCACGGAGTCCGGCGGCCCGCCCAAGGGCCCCTCCAAGGGCCCGTTCGACGGCCCGGAACAGGTGCGGGCACGCCTGGAGGAGACGGGGTACCTCGTCGACGACGGTCTTGCCGTCGCCTGCTTCCTCGCCCTCCGGCTGGCCCGGCCGATCTTCTGCGAGGGCGACGCGGGCGTCGGCAAGACCGCCCTCGCCGCCGCCCTCGCCGAGGCGCTCGACGCTCCGCTGATCCGGTTGCAGTGCCACGAGGGCATCGACGCCTCGCAGGCGCTGTACGACTGGGACTTCCCCCGCCAGCTGCTGCATCTGCGGGCCGCCGAGGCGGCCGGGGTCGCCGACGCGGAGCGGCTGGAGGGGGAACTGTACGACCGGCGTTTCCTGGTCGCCCGGCCGTTGCTGCGGGCGCTGGAGACGCAGCCGTCGGTGCTGCTGGTCGACGAGATCGACCGCGCGGACGACGAGTTCGAGGCGTTTCTCCTTGAGCTGCTCTCGGAATACTCGGTGACTGTTCCGGAGCTGGGCACGCTGCGGGCCGAGACCCCGCCCGTGGTGGTGCTGACCTCCAACCGCACGCGTGAGGTGCATGACGCGTTGAAGCGGCGGTGTCTCTATCACTGGTTCGACCATCCCGGGTTCGCCCGTGAACTCGCCATTGTGCGGCGGCGGTTGCCCGGTGTGGCGGCGCGGCTGGCGGAGCAGGTGACGGCGCTGGCGCAGGCGTTGCGGACGGAGGAGCTGGTGAAACCGCCCGGTGTCGCCGAGACGATCGACTGGGTCGAGGCGCTGGATGCGTTGGGGGCGAGTGAGGTGGATGCGGAGTTGGCGGTGGCGACGCTGGGGGCGGTGCTGAAGTATCGGGAGGATGTGGAGCGGGCTCGGGGGCTGGATTTCGGGGCGGTGCTGTCGGTGGATGTGCCGTGAGGGGTTGTGTGTTGTCTGCGGGTGCGTTGTGGCTGGTCGCGCAGTTCCCCGCGCCCCTTAGGGGCGATGCTGTGCTCGTTGGTTTTGGTCGTGCCCTGCGTGCGGCGGGCGTCGACGCCGGGGCCGAGCGGCTGCACGCGTTTCTGCGGGCCGTGGACGAGCTGGGGGCGGAGCTGTACTGGGCCGGGCGGCTGACCCTGTGCGGGGACCGGGACGATCTGGAGCGCTATGACCGGGTGTTCGCCGCTTACTTCGGTACCGGGGAACGAGCGGGGCGTCCGACCTCCATGCCTCCACGGCCCCCGCTACGCCTGGCCATTCGGGACGCCGCTGAACCTCGTACGACATCTCCCGGCTACGACGCGGGACCGCCCACAACCTCACTCGCCAGCTCCGCCGAGGTGCTGCGCCACCGGGACATCGCCGAGCTGGCGGACGCCGATCGTGAGCAACTGCGGCGTCTGCTCGCCGCGTTCGCGTTGCACGGCGAGTCCCGGCGCAGTGTCCGGCGGCGGCCGGGCCGGTGTGGGGAGGTCGATGCGCACCGGACCGTGCGCGAGATGCTCCGGCGCGGCGGGGAACCCGGGCTGCTGCGGCGCCACGCGCGCATCCAGCGGCCTCGCCGAGTCGTCCTGCTCGTCGATGTCAGCGGGTCCATGGCGCCGTACGCCGACGCGCTGCTGCGGTTCGCGCACGCGGCCGCGCGCGGGCCACGCACCGAGGTGTTCACCGTCAGCACCCGGCTGACCCGGGTGACGCGTGAGCTCGCGCACCGCGATCCGGATCTCGCGATGCGCGCGGTCGCGGCCGCGGTGCCCGACTGGCGTGGGGGTACCCGGCTCGGGGTGCTGCTGCGGGAGTTCCTGGACCGGTGGGGGCAGCGCGGGATGGCGCGGGGCTCGGTCGTGGTCGTGTTGTCGGACGGGTGGGAGCGGGGGGATCCGGAGGTGCTGGCGGGGCAGATGCGACGCCTGCGGCGGTTGGCCCATCGGGTCATCTGGGCCAATCCCCGCAAGGCTCGGCCCGGTTATGCGCCGGTCGCGGCCGGGATGGCGGCGGCGCTGCCGAGTGTGGACGCGTTCGTCGACGGGCACAGTCTGGCCGCGCTGGAGAGGCTGGCGGCGGTCGTGAGAGGAGCGGATCGTGCGTGAGATTCTCCCGGCGCTGGGCGCCTGGTACGCGGCGGGCGTGCCGTTCGGCCTGGCGACCGTCGTCGGGGTGAGCCGCAGTGCGCCGCGCGATCCGGGCGCGGCGATGGCCGTGGGGCCCGGTGACGAGGTCGTCGGGAGTGTGTCCGGGGGGTGTGTGGAGGGGGCGGTGTTCGAGCTCGCGCAGGAGGTGGTGGCGAGCGGCGAGGCGCGGTTGCAGACGTTCGGGTACAGCGACGAGGACGCGTTCGCGGTCGGGCTGACCTGTGGTGGCGAGATCACGCTTCTGGTACGGCCTGTCACATCCGCGACCGACCCTGTCTTCGGCGAGGTGGCCGAGTCGGTGGGGGCCGGACGGCCGGTGACCGTGGCGACGGTGACCGACGGTCCGGCGGTGCGCGGGGCGACCCTCGCCGTGTGGCCGGACCGGGTCGCGGGGACGCTCGGCACCGAGGGGCTGGACGTGGCGGTCACCGCCGACGCACGGGGCGAACTCGCCCTCGGGGCAACGGGGTTGCGGCACTACGGGCCGCACGGCGAGCGCCGCGACGACTCCGTCACGGTCTTCCTGCACTCCTTCGCCCCTCCCCCGCGCATGCTGGTGTTCGGCGCCATCGACTACGCCGCCGCGGTCGCCCGGATCGGTGACTTCCTCGGCTACCGGGTCACCGTGTGCGACGCCCGCCCGGTCTTCGCCACCCCCAAACGCTTCCCGCCCGGCGTGGAGGTGGTCGTGGACTGGCCGCACCGCTATCTGAAGGGCACCGGCACCGACGAGCGCACGGTGATCTGCGTCCTCACCCACGACCCCAAGTTCGACGTCCCGCTCCTTGAGGAGGCACTGCGCCGGCCCGCCGCGTACATCGGGGCGATGGGCAGCCGCCGTACCCACGACGAGCGGATGAAGCGCCTGGTCGACGCCGGGCTCACGGACCGTGAACTGGCCCGGCTGTGCTCCCCGGTCGGGCTCGACCTCGGGGCCCGTACGCCGGAGGAGGTGGCCGTGTCCGTCGCCGCCGAGATCGTCGCACTGAGGTGGGGCGGCACGGGCACCCCGCTGACCGCCACCGCAGGAGCCATCCACCCCCATTGACGGAGGAAATCATGGAACTGCACCACGAGTTCACCGTGCCGGTCCCGGTCGACGACGCCTGGCGGGCGCTCCTCGACATCGAGCGGGTCGCTCCGTGCATGCCGGGGGCGACGGTGGCGGACTACGACGGCAAGACCGTGAACGGCTCGGTGAAGGTCAAGGTCGGTCCGATCACCGTGACGTACAAGGGCACCGCGGTCTTCGAGGAGCAGGACGAGTCGGCCCACCGCATGGTCCTCATCGCCAGCGGCCGGGAGACCCGCGGCCAGGGCACCGCCCGCGCCACCGTGACCGGCACGCTCACGGAACAGGACGGCGGTACGGCGGTCTCGGTGCGCACCGATCTGACGGTGACCGGGCGTCCGGCGCAGTTCGGGCGCGGGGTGATGGCCGAGGTCGGTGACCGGATCATCGGGCAGTTCGCGCGGAACCTCGCCGAACAGCTGGGTGAGAAACCGCGGGAGGAGGCGCTGGAGGGGACGCGCGAGGAGACGCCGCCGGTGGAGGAGCCGCTCGACCTGTTCCGTGCCGCCGGGGTGCCTGTCGCCAAGCGTGCGGCGGTCGCGGGCGTCCTGGTCGTCGCGCTGGTGCTGGCGGTACGGCGGCTGGTGCGGCGCCGTTAGGCCCGAGTGCCCCTGGAGGTCGGTCCGTTGGGGGAACCGGGGTGCCCGCAGGCGGCGTACGCGTGCCGGAGCGGCTCGAACTCGTCGAGCCCCCTGCCCTTCCCTTGACGTCTCCTCGGTCGCGTCGCGCTCGGACCGTACGCCGGACATCGTCAACGTTCACCTGATCGGTATGCGATCCATGTGAACCTCTGAACAAGAACCGTCTCCCCTCGGGTTAGCATCGCCCCTCAAGCACCGCACCATGACACAAACGACAAGCGACCCAAGGGGGACCGAGCTCATGCCGGTCAAGGTCAGCGTCGTCGTCCCCGTGTACAACCCCGGGGTCTACATCGAGGACTGCATCGCGTCTCTGAGGAGGCAGTCGCTGCCTCCCGACGAGTACGAAGTGATCTTCGTCGACGACGGTTCCACCGACGGAACACCCGCCCGGCTCGACGAGCTCGCGGAAGACGACGCGCGCGTCCGCGTCATCCACCAGGAGAACTCCGGCTGGTCCGGCAAGCCCCGCAACGTCGGGATCGCCGCCGCCCAGGGCGAGTTCATCATGTTCGTCGACAACGACGACTACCTCGGCGACGAGGCGCTGGAGCGGATGTACGACTACGGCGTCGCCAACGACGCCGATGTGATCGTCGGGAAGATGGCGGGCAAGGGGCGCGGTGTGCCCATCGAGCTGTTCCGCCGCAACCGGCCGCAGGCGTCGGTGGAGAACGCGCCGCTGATCGACAGTCTCACCCCGCACAAGATGATCCGCCGCGCCTTCCTCGACGACATCGGGCTGCGCTTCCCCGAGGGCCGTCGGCGCCTGGAGGACCACGTCTTCATCGCGGAGGCGTACCTGCGCGCGAAGAACGTCTCCGTGCTCAGCGACTACGTCTGCTACTACCACCTGAGCCGCGACGACGCCTCCAACGCCGGTTTCCAGCAGTTCGAGCCGGTCGGGTACTTCAGGAACCTGCGCGAGGCCCTCGACGTCGTCGAGAAGTACACCGAGCCCGGCGAGGTGCGCGACCGGCTGTTCCGGCGCTGGCTGCGGGTCGAGATGGTCGAGCGGATGCGCGGCAAGCGGTTCTCCAAGTGGCCGGACGACTACCGCCGTTCCCTGTTCGCGGAGATCCACGCGGTCGCCGTCGAGCGGTTCGGCCCGGGTGTGGCGGCCGGACTCCCGCCCGCCCAGCGGGTCGTGGCCGCGCTGATCGCCGCGAACCGGTACGACGACATCCTCGCGTTCGCCGAGTGGGAGGCCGGTATCGGGCTCAGGGCCGTACCGGAAGGCGTCGTCTGGGAGGACGGCACCCTGCGGGTCGGTCTGCGCGCCGAGTTCACTTCGGGCGGCGAGCCCCTGGTGTTCCCCGCCGAGGGCGCCCCGGCGACCGGTGAGCCGCCCCTCGACGCCGCCGAGGCCATCGCCTGGGTCGCGGCCGACTCCGTGACGCGGTTCGGCACGGCCTCCGGTGATCTGATGCTGCGCGACCGCGCCAGCGCCGCCCATCACTTCCAGCCCGTGACGGTCACCCGCGACACGGTCCAGGACGGGGACGGGGTGCGGCTGGTGCTGCGGGTGACGGCGTCGGTCGCCGCCGCCACGCTGGCGGGCGGGGCCGCTCCGGACGCCGGTCTGTGGGACGCGCTCGTACGGGTCAGGCTGGGTGCCTGGACCAAGGAGTGCCGGCTGGGCCCGGCCCCGCTCGACGACCGGCCCGCCCCGCAGGCCGCTCTCGCGGGCGGCCGGACGGTCCTGCCGTACTGGACCCGGCCGCAGGGCAACCTCGCCCTCGCGGTGGACCGGGCGCCCGAGCGGCTGGGCCTGGACCGGGTCACGCCCGACGCCGTCACCGTCAGCGACGGGCGGCTGCGTGCCGGCGTACCGCTGCACGTGGCCGATGACACCAAGGTGCTGCTGCGGCTCGGCTCCACGACGATCCTCGACGTACCCGCCACCCTGTCCGCCGCGCCGGACGGACAGGCCTCGGTCCTCGACGCCGAGCTGCCTCTCGCCGAGCTGCGGGGCGCGACCTGGCGGGTGGCGCTGAGCCCGTTCCCGGACGCCGGCGAGCCGCGCTTTCTCGTGCTGCCGTTCGCGCTGCGGGCCCGCGCGGACTCGGTCCGTGCGGTGCGCGCGCCCAACCCCGGCGGTACGCGACGGCTGGCCCGTCGGGTCCGGCGCGGGCTGGGCAGGGTGCTGCGGGCGGCGAAGGCCCGGATCCCGCAGCGCGGGAAGTAGCGGCACGTCAAAGGCGGAGCGGTCCGGGTACCTTCTGATACCCGGACCGCTCCGCCTTTGCGTACGGCTGTACGGCTGCCCGGCGGCCGACCCCTCAGCGGCTGGTCGCGAGCGGCTCCAGCGCCTTGCGCAGCGGCGCCCAGCCGCGGGAGCGGCCCACACCGAGGTTGCGGGACTTGGTCAGCGCGCCCCAGAAGCCGGCGCCCACGAGTTCCTCGGGCTTGACCGCCTTGACGCGCTCCAGGACCGCCTCGGGCACCTTCTGCGGGTCGGGCACCACGTACTCGGCGATGATCTCGTCGTACTTGTCCTTCAGGACCGTGTTGTTCGGGTCGGCGCCGAAGACGATCAGCTGGCCGGTCGGCTGGGTGTCGACCAGGACGGTCACCAGGTCGGGCCGGAACCGGTTGAGGACCTCGATCATCTTGTAGACGTCACCGGTCCAGGCGTTGGTGTGCCGGTCCCGGGCGGCCTCGTCGATGCTGCGCGGCAGCATGTCGTCGAGGACGATGACGCTGCCCCAGTCCGAGTACTTCTCCACGTTGATGAAGTCGCGCAGCGCGTACTCGAAGAGGTGCATGCCGTCGATGAACGACAGGTCGAGGGTGGTGCGGCGCCAGTAGCCGATGGGGCTGCGGCCGCGGCGCAGGTTGCGCAGCGGGTGGCGGCCGCCCTTGAGGTGGGCCAGCGGGTTGGCGCGGGCGAAGAAGTCGTCACTGGTGGCCTTGACCAGGTGGACGTCGGTCCGGATCTCGCTGACGACCTTGAACGCGGGGTCGATCGCGATGCTGGGCACCCGCGACAACGTGAGACTGCGGCCGTCGTTGACGCCGATCTCCAGGTAGTTGCGGTTCGCGCTGACCTTGTGCAGTTCCCGAAGGAACTCATGGCGTTTCACAGGGACTCCTTGCGGATCTCGGGCAGTGCCTCGTTCAGGGCGGTGCGCCGGTCACGCAGCGGCGGCAGAGCGGGCTGTCGCCGTCTGTCGTGCGCGCGGGCGCTGTATGCGGGGCGGGGCGCGGGCCTCGGGGAGGCCGCGCTGCCCACCGGCCGCACCCGGTCGGGGTCGGCCGCGGGGTGCCGGAGCATCTCGCGGGCCGGTTCGTACCAGGTGGTCTCGCCGGAGCTGGTGGCGTGGAACATACCCTTCGTACCCCGGCCGGCGCCAGGGCCGGGGGCGGCGATACGGTTCGCCACGTCCGCGCTCCGGATGGGTGTGATCTTGCTGCTCGCGGGGTGCCGGCCGGGCCGCTGCGGCCGTCTCATCCGTGCTCCCGGGCGACGCGCCGCTTCAGCGGCTCCCACCAGGCGCGGTGGTCCCGGTACCAGGCGACGGTCTCGGCGAGGCCCTCGGTGAAGTCGTGGCGCGGCCGGTAGCCGAGCTCGGTGCGGATCTTGGTCCAGTCGACGGAGTAGCGCAGGTCGTGCCCCTTGCGGTCCTCGACGTGCTCGACCCTGTCCCAGCCGGCGCCGCTCGCCTCCAGGAGCAGTCCGGTCAGTTCCCGGTTGCTCAGCTCGGTGCCGCCGCCGATGTTGTAGACCTCGCCGGGCCGGCCGCCGGTGCGCACGAGGTCGACGCCCTGGCAGTGGTCGTCGACGTGCAGCCAGTCGCGGACGTTGCGGCCGTCGCCGTAGAGCGGGACCTTGCGGCCGTCGAGGAGGTTGGTGACGAAGAGCGGGATCACCTTTTCGGGGAACTGGTGGGGCCCGTAGTTGTTCGAGCAGCGCGTCACCCGCACATCCAGGCCGTGGGTGCGGTGGTAGGCGAGGGCGAGCAGGTCGGAGGAGGCCTTGGAGGCGGAGTACGGCGAGTTCGGCGCGAGGGGGTGGGTCTCGGGCCAAGAGCCCTCGTCGATGGAGCCGTAGACCTCGTCGGTGGAGACGTGCACGAACGGGCCGGTGCCGTGGCGGAGGGCCGCGTCGAGGAGGGTCTGGGTGCCGACCACGTTGGTCATCACGAAGTCGGTCGCCCCGCTGATGGAGCGGTCCACATGGGACTCGGCGGCGAAGTGCACGATCTGGTCGGCGTCGGCGACCAGCTTGTCGACCAGCTCGGCGTCCCGGATGTCGCCCTGCACGAACTCGAGGCGGGGGTCGTCGAGTTCGAGGTTGTCGAGGGTGCCGGCGTAGGTGAGCTTGTCCAGCACGGTGATCCGCGGCGCGTCGGAGGACTCCGAGGCGAGGAGCCTGCGCACGTACTGGGAGCCGATGAAGCCCGCGGCACCGGTGACGAGGAGGTTCATGAACGGATCTGCACCTTGCTGTGGTCTCCGAGCACTAGGCGATGGGCACTGGGTACACCGGTCGTCGGGGTCACCTCGACGTGACGGCCGATGAGGGAGGACTCTATACGCCCCACGCCCTGGATCAAGGAGTCTCGCAAGACGATGGAAAACTCCAATTCACTGTCCGTGATACGGCAGTTCTCCGCGACGGACGTGAACGGGCCGATGTAGGAGTCGCTGACCTGGGTTCCGGCGCCGATGACCACGGGGCCGACGACGCGGGAGGCGACGATCCGCGCGCCCTCCTCGACGACCACCCGGCCGACGAGCTCGGAGGCTTCGTCGACCTCGCCGTCGATGCGGTGGCCGACGGTCTCCAGGACCGTGCGGTTGACCTCCAGCATGTCGGTGACGTTCCCGGTGTCCTTCCAGTAGCCCTCGATGACCGTGGAACGGACGTCGGCGCGGACATCGATGAGGTGCTGGAGGGCGTGGGTGATCTCCAACTCGCCCCGCCAGGACGGTTCGATGGCGCGCACCGCGTCGTGGATCACGGGCGTGAACAGATAGACGCCGACCAGGGCGAGATCGCTCTTGGGCTTCTCGGGCTTCTCCTCCAGGCCGGTCACCTGCCCCGCCGGGTCGAGTTCGGCGACGCCGAAGGAGCGCGGGTCGGGGACGTGGGTGAGGAGGATCTGGGCGTCCGGCCGGTGGGCGCGGAACTCGTCGACGAGGGAGGCGATTCCGCCGACGATGAAGTTGTCGCCGAGGTACATCACGAAGTCGTCGTCACCGAGGAAGTCCCGTGCGATCAGAACCGCGTGGGCGAGTCCCAGGGGACGTTCCTGCGGGATGTAGGTGATCTCCAGGCCGAACTTGGAGCCGTCGCCGACCGCTTCCTCGATCTCGGCGGCGGTGTCGCCGACGACCACTCCGACCTCGGTGATCCCGGCGGCCGCGATCGACTCCAGGCCGTAGAAGAGCACGGGCTTGTTGGCGACGGGGACGAGTTGTTTGGCGGAGGTGTGGGTGATCGGCCGTAACCGCGTGCCGGCACCGCCGGACAGGACGAGAGCCTTCATCTGGTTCACCTTAGTCCCGTCCGTCCGGCGCAAACCGAGCCGATCGGTTCAGGGTGCACTCGTACGAGTGGTCAGTCCTCGCCCCGCACGATGTTGCCCTCGGAGCCCGGGGCCGCTTCGGGGGTGGTGCCGGTCTCCGCGACGGCGGGGACGTACGTCCGCAGCACACCCCTGCCCCGCAGGCGGCGGGCCCTGGCCCAGCCGGTCTCGGCTCGACGGACGGGTTTCTCCGTGGTGTGTGCGGTCACGACGGTTCATCTTCCTTCTGCGATACGGAATCCGCGCTGCATCCGCGCTGCATCCGCGCTGCGTCTGCGCTGTCTTTGTGTCCGACCGCCGGGTACCCGCGCCGCGCCCGGTCATCCCTCCAGGGTGACCTCGCTCCACACCTGCTTGCCGCCGCTGACCGGCAGCGTGCCCCAGGCGTCCGACATGGCCTCGACGAGGAGGATGCCGCGTCCGCCGGTGGCCTCCCAGCCGATGTTGGTCGCCTTGGCGGGGGTGCGGGGCGAGGCGTCGGCGACGGCGACGCGCAGGCGGTGGTTGACGAGGGTGAGGTCGAGGCGGACCCGGCCGTCGGTGTGCACGAGGGCGTTGGTGACGAGCTCGGAGACGATGAGCAGCACGGTGTCCGCGGCGTCGGCGGAGACTCCCCAGGTGCGCAGGGTGCGGCGGGTGAAGCGGCGGGCGTGGCCGACGGCCTGGGGGACGCGCCACACCGTCCAGCTCTCGCGCTGCGGGCGGGTGGCCATGCCGTCGTAGCGCATGAGGAGCAGGGCGACGTCGTCGCTGCGGCGGGCGTTGCCGAGCAGGGCGTCGGCGACGAGGCCGAGGTGGGCGGGGTCGGAGGCGGCCAGTTCGTGGGCGAAGCGGTCCATGCCCTCGTCGATGTCGGAGTCGGCGGACTCGACGAGGCCGTCGGTGGTGAGGGCGATCAGGGTGCCGGGCTGGAGCCGCAGCGGGGTCATCGGGAAGTCCGCCTGGAGCACTACGCCGAGCGGCGGGCCGCCCTCGTCCTCGGCGATCTCGGTTGCCCCGTCCGGGTGGCGCAGCACCGGCGGCAGGTGTCCCGCGCGCACGCACCAGGCGGAGCCCTCCTCCATGTCGACGTCGACGTAGGCGCAGGTGGCGAAGAGGTCGGTCTCCATGTCCATGAGGAGGCGGTTGGCGTGCGAGACGACGACGTCCGGGGGGTGTCCCTCGACGGCGTAGGCGCGCAGCGCGGTGCGCATCTGGCCCATGAGGGTGGCGGCGCCCGCGCTGTGGCCCTGGACGTCGCCGATGACGAGGGCGACGTGGTTGTCGGGCAGCGGGATCACGTCGTACCAGTCGCCGCCGAGCTCCAGGCCCGCGGTGCTCGGGAGGTAGCGGGCGACGGCGACCGCGCCGGGGAGTTTGGGCAGGCGGCGGGGCAGCAGCTGGCGCTGGAGCATGCCGACGAGTTCGTGCTCGGCGTCGAAGGCGTGGGCGCGGGTGAGGGCCTGTCCGGCGAGGCCCGCGGAGGCGGTGAGGAGGGCGCGTTCGTCGGGGCCGAAGTCGTGCGGGGTGTCCCAGCCGATGAGACAGGCCCCGGCCATGCGGCCCGCGCCGGGCAGCGGCAGGACGGCGAGGCCGCCGGGGCCGACCTCGGCGAGGGCGGGTTCCAGGGCGGTGCCGGCGGGCCAGATCCGGGCGCGGCCCTCGCTCAGGGCGGCGGCGAGGGTGGGCATGGCGCGGACGGGGGCGTCGGGCCACTCGGTGCGCCACTCCAGGCGCCACAGCTCGGGCCAGGACTCGGGTTCGGGCGGGTCGAGGACGGTGACGACGAGCCGGTCGCCCTCCAGCTCGGCGAGGGCGATGCGGTCGGCGAGGAGCGGCTTGCGCAGGGCGGCGACCACGGCCTGGCTGACGTCGCGGACGGTGCCCGCGGTGGCGAGGGCGGCGGCGAGGCGCTGGACGCGGGCCACGTCGGTGACGTCGGAGCGCAGTCCGGCGGCGTCGGCGACGGTGCCGACGAGGCGGGCGGGGCGGCCCTCGCCGCCGGGCAGGAGGCGGCCGCGCAGCCGGAGCCACTTGGGCGGCCCGGTGGGCTGGAGGACGCGGAACTCCAGCTCGCGGTCGCCGATGGACATGTGGTCGGCCTCGACGACGGACATCAGGGACGGCAGGTCCTCGGGCACCGTGCGGGCCAGCAGGGTCTCGACGCGGCCGTCGAAGTCCTCCCGGCCCATCCGGAACAGTTCCAGGATGTCGGCGCCGACCTCGACGCGGCCGGTGTCCATGGCGAGGCTGAAGGCGTTGGCCGGGAGCTCCTCGTCCTCGGCGGGGCGGTCCGGAACGGGGCAGGCCACGGCGTCGGCGATCAGTTCCAGACACTTGCGGTCCTCGTCGTCGAAGCCGCCCGGGTCCTCGCCGACGGCCAGGAGACTGGCCCGGCCGTCGTCGCCGTGCGCGGGCAGCACCGCGAGGTGGAAGTCCCGGGCCGGCGCGCGGCGGGTCTCGGCGCAGCCGGCGAGTTCCTCGGGGCCGAGGTAGAGCGGGCGTCCGGTGCGCTGGGCGTCGGCGAGCGGGGAGCTGCCGGAGCGCGGATAGCCGTCGCGCAGCCCGTACACCGTCCGGGGGACGCCGGCGGACTCGACGAGGCACAGCAGGTCGCCGTCGTCGGCCGGCGCGTACACGGCGGCGAGGGTCGCCCCGGTGAAGACGAGCACCTGCTCCAGCACCCGGCGCAGCCGTTCGGGTGACTCGGGACCGTCCGTGAGCGCTTTCAGGGCAACTTCGGCACGCAGCGTTCTCGTTCTGCGTCCCGCAGCGCCCTCACTGACCACGTCCGCCATTACAGCGCTAATAGGGCACGTGCGCAGCCCCTGTGAGCATTCCGTGGAGTGTCTGCGGGGGCCGGGATCGAAACCCGCCGAACAATTCTTTACGCATGCGTTCCGCACGGTGATCTCGTGACAGCCGTGACTGTCCGTGCCCGTCGCCGCGGCTGGAAGCTCGTTGCCGGGCCACGGAGGGGGACGCATGGACAAGCGGTACGAGGTGTACGCGCTGGCCGACCGGCATTTCTACGAGACGCCCGACCGGCTGTCCGCGGGAGCGCGTGCGGCGGCACCCTTGTACGGGACGGCCCGGCGGGAGGTGCCGGACGGCTGGGAGTCGGCGCGCACCGGGGACTGGCTGGCGCTGACGCCGCTGGGCCCAGACGGCGCCCCGGTGCCCGGTCCGGCCCAGGGCTGGAAGATCCATGCGTCGGCCACCCGGGCGAACGCCGAGCGGATCGCGGCGATGGTGTGGGACTACTGCGTGCCGCGCCGCATCCCGTTCAAGTTCGTACCGGGACCGCATCTGCTGCATCTGCGCAACACCAAGTACGCGGGCCGCGACGCCAGTGGCAAGTTCGTCACCGTCTACCCGGCCGACGAGGAGCAGCTGCACGTCGTCCTGCGCGAGCTGGGCAAGCTCCTGGAGGGCTTCGAGGGGCCGTACATCCTCACGGATCTGCGCTGGTACGACGGTCCGCTGTACGTCCGCTACGGCGCCTTCGCGCGTGCCTTCGTCGTCGACGAGCGGGGCTCGCTGGTGCTGGCGGTGCGGGACGCCGAGGGCAGGCTGGTGCCGGACCGGCGGGCGCCGTCGTTCCAGGTGCCGGAGTGGGTGACGCTGCCGGCCTTCCTCGCACCGCATCTCGCGGCGCGCAACACCACGACGGTGGGCGAGCTGCCGTACCGGATCGAGAAGGCGCTGCACTTCTCCAACGGCGGCGGGGTGTACGCGGGCACCGACACCCGGGACGGGCGCAAGGTCGTCCTCAAGGAGGGGCGGCCGCACGCGGGGCTTGCCTCGGACGGGGCGGACGCGGTCGCGCGCCTGGAGCGGGAGAAGGCCGCGCTGGAGCAGGTGGCGGGGACGGGTGTCGTACCGGAGGTGCGGGACTGGTTCACGCTCGGCGACCACCGCTTCCTGGTCATGGACTTCGTCGAGGGGCGGCCGCTGAACTCGTACTTCGCCGAGCGGCACCCCCTGCTCACACCGGATCCCGAACCGAAGGCGGTGGCGGACTACGCGGAGTGGGCGGTGCGGATCCATGGCGCGGTGGAGCGGGCCGTGGCGGCGGTGCACGAGCGCGGGATCGTCTTCAACGACCTGCATGTCTTCAACATCATGGTCGGGCCCGACGAGGAGTCGGTGTCCCTGATCGACTTCGAGGCGGCGGCCCCGGTGTCGGAGCGGGGCCGCCAGACCGTCGCCCACCCCGGCTTCTTCGCCCCGCCGGACCGTACGGGCGTCGACGTCGACCGCTACGCGCTGGCCTGTCTGCGGCTCGCCCTGTTCCTGCCGGTCACCACGCTGTTCGTGGTCGACCGGGGCAAGGCGGCCCATCTGGCCGAGGTGATCGCCCGTCAGTTCCCGGACGTGCCACGGGAGTTCCTCGACGAGGCGGTCGCGGAGATCACCCGGGACACGCCGACGCCGGCACCGTCCTTCGTCGAGCCGGCCGACTGGCCGTACAGCCGCGACTCCATGGTCAAGGCGCTCCTCGCCTCGGCCACCCCGGAGCGCGAGGACCGGCTCTTCCCGGGCGACATCGCGCAGTTCTCCGACGGCGGCGGGCTCGGTCTCGCGCACGGGGCGGCCGGGGTGCTGTACGCGCTCGACGCGGTCGGCGCCGAGCGGTACGAGGAGGGCGAGCGCTGGCTCCTGGCCCGTACCGCACCGCCGCCGGCGGGCACCCCGCTCGGGCTGTACGACGGTCTCGCCGGCGTCGCCCATGTCCTGGACCGGCTCGGTCACCGGCAGCGGGCCCTGGACCTCATCGACCGTGTCCTGAAGGAGCGGTGGCGGAACCTCTCCTCCGACCTGCGCGGCGGACTGGCCGGACTCGGCCTGGTGCTGGGCGAGTTGGCCGACCGGGCCGGGGAGCCGGAGCTGGCCGAGCGGGCCGCGGAGGCCGCCGACATCGTCGTACGGCGTCTCGCGGAGGCGGTGCCCGACACCCCTCGGCGACGGCGGGCCGGGCTGCTGCGCGGCGCGTCCGGGCAGGCGCTGTTCCTGCTGCGGCAGTACGAACGGACCGGTGAGCCGGGGCTGTTGGCGGCGGCCGGGGCGGCGCTGCGGCGGGACCTGGAATGCTGTGTGACGCGCGAGGGCGGTGAGCTGGAGGTCGACGAGGGCTGGCGGACGCTGCCCTATCTCGGCGACGGCAGCGCGGGCATCGGCATGATCCTGGACGACTGTCTCACCCATGTCCCGGACGTGGCCGAGGAGTTGGAGCCGGTCAGGGCGGGTGTCCTGAAGGCCGCCACCTGCCGCTTCTACGCGCAGCCCGGTCTGTTCCTGGGCCGCGCCGGGATGGTCCTGCATCTCGCCCGGACCGGCGAGCGGGAACGGCTCGCCGAGCAGGTCGCCGCGATGGGCTGGCTGGCGATGGACTACGAGGGCCAACTCGCCTTCCCCGGGCACCAGATGATGCGGCTCTCGATGGACCTGGGCACCGGGACGGCCGGGTGCCTGCTCGCGCTCGGCGCGGCCCTCGATCCCCGGGCGGGTACGCACCTGCCCTTCCTGCCGCCTCTCCGGCGGCCCCCACAGCACGGCTGCGCGCATTGACGGAGCCGTGAACCAACCCCGTCCCCACGGGTGGACGACACCGAGGAAAGGAAGACGAGATGGCACTTCTCGACCTGCAGACGATGGAGTCCGAAGAGCACACCGACGGCGGCGGCGCCAGCACGGTCAGCCTGCTGTCCTGTGTCAGCACGGCGAGCGTTCTGCTCTGTCTCTGACGGACACCGTGCGTCCATAGGCTCCGGGCGGTCCCGCTCCCTCAGGGGAGGGGCCGCCCGGAGTCCCGTACACCGAGGGGTGGGGATGGCCGAGAACTCCGGGGCACTTCACGGACCGTTCGGGCCCGCCCCCGCCCGTGGCGCGGCGCTCTGCCTGGTGAGCACGGCCGCGAGCGGCGCGGGTCTGCTGCTGCCCGCCGCGCTGGGCCGCGTCCTCGATCTGCTGCTCGCGCAGGCCCCGGCGACCCGCTGGGTGCTGTACTGCGCCGGGCTCGTCCTGCTGCTCGCGCTGCTCGACGCGGGCCAGACCGTGCTCGCGGGCACGGTCGACGCCGGCACCACCGCCTGGCTGCGCCGCCGGCTGACCGGGCACGTCCTGGCCGTCGGCCCGCGCGCCACGGCCCGTTTCGGACCCGGGGACCTCGTCGCCCGCCTCGTCGGCAACGCCGCGCAGGCCGGGACGGCCCCGACCGCCCGCGCCGCGCTGCCCGCCGCGTTCGTCGGACCGGTCGGCGGCATGGTCGCGCTGGCCCTCATCGACCCGTGGCTCGCGGCGGTGTTCCTGGCCGGGGCGCCGGTCCTCGCGCTGCTGCTGCGGGCCTTCACCCGTGACACCACCGAGTGCGTGACGCGCTATCAGGAGGTGCAGGGCCGGATCGCCGCGGCGCTCTCGGAGGCCGTGGGCGGGCATCGCACCATCGAGGCGGCCGGTACGGCGGACCGGGAGACGGCCCGGATCCTGCGACCGCTGCCCGAACTGTCCCGGCTCGGCCACCGCATGTGGCGGGTGCAGGGACGCGCCGCGGGACAGTCGGTGGCCGTGGCCCCGCTGCTCCAGCTCGGCGTCGTCGCCGTCGCCGGACTCCTGCTCGCCCGACACCGGCTGACGGTGGGAGAGTTGCTCGCCGCCTCGCGGTACGCGGTGCTCGCCACCGGGGTCGGCGTACTGGTGGGGTACCTGTCGGGGCTGGCCCGCGCCCGGGCGTCCGTCGCACGTCTGGACGAGGTCCTCACGGAACCCGCCATGGCTTACGGGGGAGGTCACCTCCCGCCGGGTCCCGGCCGGTTGGAGTTGCGCGGGGTGACGGCCCGGCGCGGCGGTCGGGTCGTGCTCGACGGGGTCGATCTCGTCGTGCCCGGCGGTACGACCCTCGCCGTGGTCGGCCGGTCGGGCGCGGGCAAGTCACTGCTCGCCGCCATCGCCGGGCGCCTCGCCGATCCGGACGCCGGGGAGGTGCTGCTCGACGGGGAGCCGCTGCGGGAGCTGACCCATGACGAACTGCGCGGGGCGACGGCCCACGCCTTCTCACGGCCCGCGCTGCTCGGCGGCACCCTGGAGGAGGAGATCGGCCTCGGCCTGACATCCCCCTCCCCCGCCCGGCTCCGGGAAGCGGCCCGCACCGCCCACGCCGACGACTTCGTGACCCGCCTCCCCGCCGGATACGCCACCCTCTGCGCCGACGCCCCCCGCTCCGGCGGCGAGTCCCAACGCCTGGGCCTCGCCCGGGCCTTCGCCCACGGCGGCCGGCTCCTCGTCCTCGACGACGCCCTGTCCAGCCTCGACACGGTGACGGAGGAACAGATCACCAGGACCCTGGTGGGCCCACGCCCGGGCACGGGCACGCCCGGCACCCGCCTCCTGATCGCCCACCGAGCGGCCACGGCGGCACGGGCGGACGCGGTGGCATGGCTGGACGGGGGGCGGGTGCGGGCGGTGGGGCGGCACGAGGAGTTGTGGCGACTGCCGGGGTATCGGGCGGTGTTCGGGGATGGGGATGTGGAGACAGACGCGGACGGGGGCGGGGACGGGGAGTGGTCATGACCGACAGGCTCCACCGGCACGGACTCCGCTTCCTCCGGGAACGTTGGCGGGTCGTCGTACGCCTCGTCGGCTGGTCCGTGCTGGAGACCGGGCAGACGTTCCTCACCGGGTACGCGCCCGCCCGCGCCCTGGACGAGGGGTTCCTGGCGGGTCGGCCGGGCGCGGGGCTCGTGTGGCTCGGGGTGGCCGGGCTCGGGGTGCTCGCGGGGGCGGTCGGGACGGTGCGGGTGTACGCCGCGGTCGCCGCGCTGGTGGAACCGCTCAGGGACCGGCTGGTGCGGCGGGTCGTCGCGCGCGGAGTGCGGGAGGGGGACGCCGGGGCACTGTCCGGGCTCACCCAGCAGGCCGAGATCGCCCGGGACACGTTCGCCGGGCTGGTCATGGTGTCGCGGTCGTTCGTGTTCACCGCCGTCGGCGCGCTGGTCGGCCTGTTCTCGCTCGCCCCGCTGCTCCTCCTGGTCGTCGGTCCGCCGCTGCTGGCCGGGGTGGCGCTGTTCGCGGCGACGCTGCGGCCGCTGGCCCGCCGGCAGGAGGCGTTCCTCGTCGCCGACGAGCGGCTGGCCGAGCGGTACGGCGCCGTCTGCCCGGGCCTGCGGGACATCACGGCGGCCGGCGCGGAGGAACGGGTCGCCGCGGACACGGGGATCCGTATCGACGCCGAACGCCGGGCCGCGTACGCCCTCACCCACTGGAGCGTCCTGCGTGTGGCCGCCCTCGCGCTCGGCGGCCAGCTGCCGATCGTGCTGCTCCTGGTCACCGCCCCCTGGCTCCTGTCCCACGGCGTCACCACAGGCGCCCTGGTCGGCGCCCTCGCCTACGTCACCCAGTCCCTCCTCCCCGCCCTCCGCGACCTCGTCCACGGCCTGGGCACGAGCGGCTCACGCCTGGTGGTGGTCCTGCGGCGGCTGGTCCGGAAGGCGGCGCCGACGACGAGCGGCACCTTCGGGGAACTGCCCCAGCCGCACAGCGCCCCGCCCGAAGAGCGACCCCGCGCCCACCCCGGCTCCCCCGCCCTCTCCCTCACCTCCGTCACCTTCGCCTACGGCCCCGCCGCGGCCCCCGTCGTCGACGGCCTCGACCTCACCCTCCCGACCGGCGCCCACCTGGCCGTCGTAGGACCGAGCGGGATCGGGAAGTCCACGCTCACCGCGCTGATCGCCGGGCTGCTGAGCCCCTCGACGGGCACGGTCGGGGTCTGCGGGCACCCCGTACCGGGGCCGGAGGCCGCCGCGCGGCGGGTGTTGATCCCGCAGGAGGCGTACGTCTTCAGCGGCACGCTCGCCGAGAACCTCGGGCATCTGCGGCCGGATCCCGTGCCCGAGGCGGAGCTGCTGGCGGCGGCCGAGGCGGTGGGGCTGTCGGCGTTGCTCGACCGGCTCGGCGGACTCGCCGGGACCGTCGAGCCGGGGGCCCTGTCGGGCGGTGAGCGGCAACTCGTGGCGCTGACCCGGGCCTATCTGTCGTACGCGCCGCTCGCGCTGCTGGACGAGGCCACCTGTCATCTGGACGCGCGGTCCGAGGAGCGCGCGGAGCGGGCGTTCGCGGCGCGGCCGGGCGGCACGCTCGTGGTCGTCGCGCATCGCATCAGCTCGGCCCGGCGCGCCGACCGGGTCCTGGTCATGGACGGCCGGGAGACGGCGTACGGGACGCACGAGGAGCTGCTGGGGTCCTCGGCGCTGTACCGGGATCTCGTGGGGAGCTGGGCGCCGGGGGGCTCAGAGCCAGCCCTCGCCCTGGGAGATCCGGATCGCGTCGATGCGGTTGCGGGCCCCGGTCTTGCGGGTGATGGCCGCCATGTAGTTGCGCACGGTCCCGTGGGACAGGTGCAGGCTCCCGGCGATCTCCGCGACGGAGGCCCCCTCGGCGGCCAGGGACAACACGCTCAGTTCCCGTCCGGTCAGCGGCATCTCGGCGGCCTTGAGGAATCCGAAGCCGAGGGAGTCGTCGACGAAACGTTTCCCTGAGGCGACGCTGCGGATCCCATGGACGAGGTTCTCCGGCGCGCCCTCCTTGTCGACGTAGCCGAGCGCCCCCGCCTCGACGGCCCGTTTCAGCAGCCCCGGCCGGTTCGCACTGGCAAGGACGAGAAGCCGGGGCGGTGTCCCGCCGGGGTCGCAGGCGTACAGCTCGCGCAGCGGGGGGATGCCGTAGGAGTCCGAGCACTCCAGGTCGGCGGCGCAGACGTCCGGTGCCACGGTTCGCAGACGGCTCGGTGCGCTGTGCCACGGGGCGTCGAAAACCCCCAGGTCCGGTTCCCGGCGCAGCCACTCCGCCAGCACCTTTCTGACCAGACACTCGTCGTGCACCAGAAGCACCCGGATCACTGCCCGTCCCTTCGATTCGCGTTCGCCGGTTCCATGGGTGAGAAGCGCGTGCCCCATTGTTCGCGCCCGGCACCGTTCCGGGGCGCGAAGAACCGGCCATCAGGGTGCGCGGGGGCGCACACCGGGCGCCCGTACGCCGTGCCGCGCTTCGACTGTGGGGGCATGGCCCGCGCCGCAGGGGGTACGCCTGGGCCGCACGCGCGCCTGAGGGTCGTTCGCGCTCGCCGTGCGCGACGGACCGCCAAGGGGGAGATTGGATCCCGGCGGCCGTGCGAGGAGGTGGTCGGCGTGTCCGACGGGCAGAGGTCCGCCCAGGCACCCGCGACGGCCCGGACCCGGGTCGGCCGGCCGCTGCTGTCCCTGGCGCTGGCCTCGATGATGGACGAGGTGCACGCGCACTCCGGTGCGGTGTATCTGCGGGCCGCCGAGGAGCCGGTGCTGGAGATGGCGGTGATGGCCGGGCTGCCGAGGGCGTTCGCGGCGCCGTGGGAGCGGGTGGGGCTCAGTGCCCCGATCCCGGTCGCCGAGGCGGTCCGGGAGCGGCGGCTGGTGTGGGTGGGCGGCGAGGAGGACATGGCGCGCCGCTATCCGCGCATCGCGGTGGTGCTGCCGTACCCGTTCGCGCTGGCCGCGCTGCCGGTGGCGACGGGGAGCACGGCGTACGGCGCGGTGTTCGTGACCTGGCCCGGTTCGCATCCGCCGGAGCTGTCCGACCGGGAGCGGGACCATCTGACGGCGGCCTGCGACCGGCTCGCGGTACGCCTGGAGCGGGCCGCCGAGGAGAGCCGTCCGGTGTTCCCGGAGGCGGATCTGCTGGCCGGGTCCCCGGTGGGCAGCGTGGCGGGCACGCTGGGCACGGTGGAGGCGGCGCGGCTGGTGGCACGGCTGCCGTACGGGCTGTGCTCGCTCGATCTGCACGGGCGGATCTCGTTCGCCAACGCGGCGGCGGCCGAGCTGATCGGGGTGCCGGTGAGCAGACTGCTGGGCACACAGCTGTGGGCGTCCGTCCCCTGGCTCAACGACCCGGTGTACGAGGACCGTTACCGGGCCGCGCTGCTCAGTCAGCACACGACGTCGTTCGTGGCGCTGCGGCCGCCGGGCGACTGGCTGTCGTTCCGGCTGTACCCGAGCACGACCGGGCTGAGCGTGCGGGTGACCCGGGCGCGGGCGGTGGCGGAGATGAGCCGCACCGCGCCGCGGGCGGGCGACGGGACGCCGGCCCGGCTGGTGACCATCTCGCAAGTGCTGAGCCTGGCCGGTGCGCTCACCGAGGCGGCGGGCGTCGAGGACGTGGTGCAGCTGGTCGCGGACGAGGTCGTCCCGGCGGTGGGCGCGCAGGCCCTGGTGGTCCTCGGCTCGCGGGCGGGGCGGCTGCATGTGCTGGGGCACCGCGGCTATCAGGACCCGCGGGTCGTGGAGCGGTTCGACGGACTGCCGCTGACCGAGCCGACCCCGGGGACACGCGCCCTGACCAGCGGTGTCCCGGCGTTCTTCGACTCGCGCCGGCAGCTGGAGCATCTGTATCCGGCGCGGCACGCGACCCCCGACGGCTTCGCGGCCTGGGCGTATCTCCCCCTGATCGCCTCCGGCCGCCCGGTGGGCACCTGTGTGCTGGCCTACGCCGAACCGCACTCCTTCCCCGCCGACGAGCGGGCCGTGCTGACGAGTCTGGGCAGCCTGATCGCGCAGGCCCTGGAGCGGGCCATGCTGTACGACGCCAAGCACCGCCTCGCCCACGGCCTCCAGGAGGCGCTGCTCCCGCACTCCCTGCCCCGGCTGCCCGGCGTGGACGCGGCGGCCCGCTATCTGCCGGCCACCCAGGGCATGGACATCGGCGGCGACTTCTACGACCTGGTGCCCTCGCACGGGGTGGCGGCGGCGGTGATCGGGGACGTGCAGGGGCACAACGTCACGGCGGCGGGCCTGATGGGCCAGATCCGCACCGCGGTCCGCGCGTACACCACCGTCGGGCAGCCCCCGGAGGAGGTCATGCGCAGCACCAACCGCCTCCTCATCGACCTGGGTTCGGACCTCTTCGCCAGCTGCCTGTATCTGCGCCTCGACCCGGCGCACGGCAGAGCCGTGATGGCCCGCGCGGGCCATCCGCCCCCGCTCCTGCGCCGCCCCGACGGCAAGGTACGCGTCCTGGACCTGGCCGGCGGCCCCCTCCTCGGCATCGACGACACGGCGACCTACCCCACGACGGAGGTCGACCTGGCCCCCGGCAGCGTTCTCGTCCTCTACACGGACGGTCTCATCGAATCACCCGGCGTCGACATCGAGGACGCGCTCGCCGACCTGGGCCACCGTCTCGCCGCCTCCGGCGACCTGCCCCTCGACGCCCTCGCCGACCATCTGGTGGAGCACGGCCCGGGCACCCAGGACCGCTTGGACGACGTGGCGTTGCTGCTCCTCAGAGCGCGGGAGACCGGCTGACCGCTCAGTCCGCCGGCGACTGCTTCGGCCGGTAGTACGCGTCGATCGGCAGGCGCGCCTCCTCGAACAGGGCGGGGCCGTCCTGCGGCACCGTCGGCCAGGCCCCCGACGGGTTGAGTTCGATGAGCCGGTCGGTGGAGAGGGCGTAGACGACCCGGCCGAGGCCCGAGCGGACGATCGCGCCGGTGCACATGCCGCAGGGCTGGCAGCTGGTGTACATCGTGGTGTTCGCGGCGGTGTCCGGGGGCAGTTCGGCGGCTGCCCAGCGGGCCAGTTTCAGTTCCGGGTGGGCCGTGATGTCGTTGTCGCGGCGGACCGTGTTGTGGGCCTCGGCGAGGACCGTGCCGTCGGGTGCGGCCAGCAGGGACCCGTACGGTGCGTCGCCCAGGTCCACGGCGCGGGCGGCCAGGGCGATGGCCTGGCGCAGGAGGGTCTCGTCGGCGGGGGTGATCACGATGGGGTGCTCCAGTTCGTCGCCACGGCGGTGAGCGCCCGCCAGGCCGTGTGCGGCCTGCGGGTCTCCTCCGGGTCTCCGTGGTAGGGGTCCAGCAGTACGGTGTCGGCGCCGAGGCCGTGGAGTTGGTCGAGGTCGTCGAGGATCTGGTCGAGGGTGCCGGTGCCGGCGAGCCGGTCGGGGTCGTCGACCGGGGTGGTGGTCAGGCGGAGGGCGATGCGAGGGGCGAACGGCAGGTCCGGGTGGGCCCTCCGCGTCGAGCGCAACCAGGGGAGAGTGCCCCGCAACGGGTGCCAGGCGTCGCCGAACCTCTTCGCGCGCCGGATCGCCGCCTCACTGTTGCCGCCCACCCAGACGGGCACCGCGGTCTCGTCGCCCCACGCATCGCGCAAGGTCGCCAGATGGTCGTCGGTCAGTCTCCCGCGCTGGGCGAAGGGCACACCCAGCACCTCGAATTCCTGCCTGGACCAGCCGACCCCGACCCCCAGCACCAGGCGACCGCCGCTGAGCTGCTGGAGGTTGGCGGTCATGCGCGCGACCACCAGCGGATGCCGGTAGGGCACTACGAGCACGGTCGTGCCCAGACGCACTCTGCTGGTCATGCCCGCCAGCCACGAGAGGGTGGTGAACGGTTCGTAGAAGGGTTCCGGATACCGCTCGGCCACGTCCGGTGTGACGGCCACGTGGTCCGAGACCATGAGGAGGTCGTAGCCCAGGCCCTCCACCGTCCGGGCCCACTCGCGCAGCACGCCCGGGTCGGTTCCCGGACCGAAATTCGGTAGGTTGACGCCAAGTCGCATGGGTCGAGGCTATCCCCGCGACCATGACGGGCTGAACCCAATTCTCCCGGCACATCAAGGCTTTCACCATGAAGCTGCCGATAGAATCGTGCGATGGCCGTGAATCTCGACGACATCGACTGGGCGATCATCGAGCAGTTGCAGCAGGACGCCCGTATCTCCCTCAGCGAGCTCGGGCGGCGGGTGAATCTCAGCTCGTCGGCCACCACGGAACGGGTACGGAACCTGGAGACGTCCGGGGTCCTCTCCGGGTACCACGCGGTGGTGGACCTGACCAAGGTCGGCTATCCCGTGCTCGCCGTCGTCCGGCTGAAGTACCCGGGCAACCGCCACCAGCCGTTGCGTCGGCTGCTCGCCGAGCGGCGGGAGATCCTGGAGTGTCTGCGCACCACCGGCGACGACTGCTACACCCTGAAGGTGGCCGCCACGTCCATGGAGCACCTGGAGACCCTCATGGACGAACTGGCCGGGTTCGGCAGCACGACCACGAATGTCGTCTACAGCCGGACGCTCCCCTATCGCGGACCCGCCCGGCCCTGACGGTCGCCGTCCGCCCGCAGCACGAACGGTCCGGCTCTCCCGCCGGAGAGCCGGACCGTGTCCGTGGTGCGGTCGTGCGGTGTGTGTCGGCGGGTCAGTGGGTCAGTGGGTAGAACTCAGACCGGAGGAGCCGTCGTCCGCGCCCGCACCGGTGTCCTGGCCGCCGGCCTCTTCGCCGCCCACAGCCTCGCCGCCGACCTCTTCACCGGCGCCGGCCTCCTCGCCCGCTCCGGCCTCCTGACCGGCCCCGGCCTCGTCGCCGGCACCGGCACCGGCACCCGCCTCGTCACCGGCGCCCGCTTCGTCACCCGCGCCGGCCTCCTCGCCGCCGCCCGCCGCGTCGCCCGCGCCCAGCGTCGCGCCGACCGCTTCCAGGGCGGTGGTGACGGGCTGGAAGAAGGTCTCGCCGCCGACCGTGCAGTCGCCGCTGCCGCCGGAGGTCAGGCCGATGGCCAGGCCGTCCTGGGTGAACAATGAGCCGCCGCTGTCGCCGGGCTCGGCGCAGACGTTGGTCTGGATGAGACCGGTGACGGTGCCCTCGGGGTAGTTCACGGTGGCGTCGAGGCCCAGGACCTGCCCGTCGGCGAGCCCGGTGGTGCTGCCCATGCGGAAGACCTGGAGGCCGACCTCGGCGTCCGCGGCCTGGGAGATCGCGACGGTCTGGTCGCCGACGTTGACCTCGCTCGGTGCGACCGTCGCCGGGTCGTCGTACTTGACCAGCGCGAAGTCGCCGTCCCCGGGGAACGTGGCCTGGTCGACGGTGGCGATCGGGGCGCCGCCGTCCGCGTCCGACCACTGCTCGAACGCGACCCCGCAGTGGCCCGCGGTCAGGAACGCGGGACTGCCGTCGCCCGCGACGACGTTGAAGCCGGCCGAGCAGCGCGCGCCCTCGGCGAAGATCGCGTCGCCGCCGGAGAGGAAGGTCTTGAAGGTGCCGGCCGACTTCTTGATCGTCGCCATGCCCGAGCCGAGGGTCTGGACGGTCGACTCCAGCTGGTCCCACTTGGCGCCGGTGACCGTGCTGTCGGCGGTGACCAGGATCTTGTTGGTGCGGGGGTCGACGGCCCAGGCCGTGCCCGGGATGGTCGCGTCGGCCTTCAGCGTCTGCGCGCCGGCCGCGAGTTCGGCGAGACTGTTGTCGACCTCGCGTATCTCCGCGCCGGCCTTCTTCGCCTGCACGATCACGTTGTTGTTGTCGCCCGAGATGACGTTGACGACGAGCTGCTGCTGCTCCGCGTCGTAGTACGAACCGGCGAAGGCCTCGCCGAGGAGGTCGGCGAGCTGCGAGGCGAGATCCGAGGCGTCCGACGCCTTCAGGGTCTTGGGGGCGGCGGCCTGGCCGGAAGAGGCACCGTCCTGACCGGCGTTCGCCTGCGGAAGGAGAATTGCGGCTGCTCCGAGCGCCACCACGCCGCCCGCTGCGATCGCGGCCTTGCGCTTCGGAATTCGCTTGTGACTCAAACTACTCGACCTCCTGAAGGACGGGGTCAGTGCCGCCGGTCGTCGGCAGCTCGTCGGGGCGCCTGGATGGCAGGAGGTACGCAGGAGTCACGTGGGGTGTTCAATTCCGTTTCCTGGCAATCTCTTTGCGCACCACCGAATCGGCCAGGGTCCGCGTCGAGCGGGCCGGGAGCGGGAACAATCGCCCATATGACGATGAGCATCGCCGAAGCCGACAAGATCCTCGCCGACAACTTCGCCCCCTGGGTGCTCGCTCTGGACCTGTCGGTCGAGGCCCTGGGCGAGCGCCGCGCCACGCTGCGTCTGCCCTGGTCGGACCGGCTGTCGCGGGAGGGCGGAGCGCTGTCGGGGCAGGCGCTGATGGCCGCCGCGGACACCGCCACCGTGATCGCGGTCTCGGGGGCGCGCGGCGCCTACGGGCCGATGACGACCGTGCAGCAGTCGACGTCGTTCCAGCGCGCGGTGGCCGGTTCGGATGTCCTGATCGAGGCGGTCGTCACCAAGCTGGGCCGGCGCATGGCGTTCGCCGACATCACGATGACCGACGCCGGGTCGGGCGAACTCGCGGCCCATGCGACCACGGTCTATGCCCTTCTGGGCTGACACGGTCCGCCAGCGATCAGTAACGGTCCGTACCGAACACGCTCCGGAATCCTGGCTTCAGGGAATCTGCACATCCAATACTCAACGAAGTCACCGGGTGCGGGAGTTCTGCACATGCCCGAGCGGTCGCTCATGCCATTGGGGCGGGAGTGTCGCTTTCGCCTCCGAGGCCGCAAGAGCGCGTATGAACGGAAGACGTGCCGACTGTGAAGAACCAGCCGGTAACCCGTGCGCAAGCCTGCACGGTTCGGGGCTTGTGGGGCTCAAGTGCCCTGGTGAGGCGGTTGGTTGATTGGAAGCCCGGGCCCGCCGCGTGCTTTGATCCATCGCACCGCAGGGGCCGTCGGGCTCCGGAAACGGCGCCTGGCGCCTGCGGTCGCGGCCGTCCCCAGAGGGGTCACCGCTCCCCCTTGTGAAATATCCATATGAAGGGAAGTTCCATCATGAACTCCACCCCCCAGGTTGAGACCGTCGAGATCTCCGACGCCGAGCTCGACAACGTCTCCGGCGGCCTGCAGCTGAACGCCCTGGGCACCGTCACCGGCCTGGTGGACGGCATCGCCCCGGTTTCCGGCCTGGTCGACACGGTCGTCGGCACCGTCGAGGGTGTCACCGGCCTCTCCGTGGCCCCGGTCACGAACCTGGTTGCCGGTCTCTGATCGCAGCTTGTGCCGTGAGTCCCGGAGCCGTTTCCCGGCTCCGGGACTCTCGGATGCCGTGGAACGGACGGCTGTCATGAATCAACCGGCTCCCTCGGGCCGGTCCATTGTCGTTTTCAGGTGAGGGAAAGTTCCGTGCAGTTCCGCCAACAGGCCCTCGCCAAGCTCCAGTCGCCGGAGGATCTCGACCTTCCGGTGCGTTTCGCCCGCCCCCAGGGCTGGCTCGCCCTCTCCGTCACGGTGGTCGTCATGGCCGCCGCGTCCGTGTGGGCGGTGACCGGTTCGGTCGCCTCCACGGTGAGCGCGTCCGCGATCCTCACCCACGGTCAGGGCAGTTACATCCTCCAGAGCCCGGTCGCCGGCCAGGTCACGGCGGTCCTCGCGGAGCAGGGCCAGCTGCTGCCGGCCAACTCCCCCGTGCTGAAGGTCCGTACCGCCGAGGGCGACTCCGTCGTCCGCACGGTCGCCGCGGGCCGGGTCACCGCGCTGGCCGCGACCATCGGGCAGATCATCCAGACCGGCGCCAATGTGGCCGCCGTCGAGAAGGTCGCGCACACCAAGGACCCCTTGTACGCCACCGTGTACGTGCCCGCCGAGAACGCGGCGTCCATCCCCGAGCACGCCGCCGTCGACCTCACCGTCTCCTCGGTACCCACCCAGGAGTACGGAGTGCTGCGCGGCCATGTGAAGGCGGTGGACCGCTCCGCCCAGTCGGCGCAGCAGATCGCCGCGTTCCTCGGGGACAGCCAGCTCGGCGAGCAGTTCACCAAGGACGGCAGGCCGGTGGCCGTCCTGGTGAAGCTGGACACCTCGTCCACCACGAAGAGCGGCTACAAGTGGTCGTCCAAGGACGGACCGCCCTTCACCCTCACCTCCATGACCGCGGCCACGGGCTCGATCCGGCTGGCCGACCAGCGCCCCGTCGATTGGCTGCTGCCGTGAGCACCGCACAGGACACCCGCAGCAGACGCCGCGCCGCCCCGCCCAAGCGCCCGGTCCCCAAGGGGAAGGCGAAGACGGTCCGCACGCCCACCGTCCTCCAGATGGAGGCCGTGGAGTGCGGCGCCGCCTCCCTCGCCATGGTCCTGGGGCACTTCGGCAAGCACGTCCCGCTGGAGGAGCTGCGCATCGCGTGCGGTGTCTCGCGTGACGGCTCCCGGGCGAGCAACCTCCTCAAGGCGGCCCGCAGTTACGGGCTGACCGCCAAGGGCATGCAGATGGACACGGCCGCCCTCGCCGAGGTGAAGACACCGGCCGTGCTGTTCTGGGAGTTCAACCACTACGTCGTCTACGACGGCATGGGCCGCCGCTTCGGCCGCCGCGGGGTGTACATCAACGACCCCGGCAAGGGCCGCCGGTTCGTGCCCATGGAGGACTTCGACTCCAGCTTCACCGGTGTCGTGCTGATCATGGAGCCGGGCGACGGCTTCACGAAGGGCGGCCGCAAGCCGGGCGTGCTCGGCGCAATGCCGGCCCGCCTGCGCGGCACCGCGGGCACGATGCCCGCCGCGGTCCTCGCGAGCCTCCTGCTGGTGCTGGTGGGCGCGGCGGTACCCGCGCTCAGCCGCACCTACATCGACATGTTCCTGATCGGCGGCCAGACCTCCCTGCTCGGCGTGCTGTTCGCCTCGATGGGGACGTGCGTCCTGCTCACCCTGGTGCTGACGTGGCTGCAACAGGCGAACCTGCTGCGCGGCCGCATCATCTCCTCGACCCTCTCCAGCGCCCGCTTCCTGCGCCATCTGCTTCGGCTGCCGGTGACGTTCTTCTCCCAGCGCAGCCCGGCCGACCTGGTGCAGCGCCTCCAGTCGAACGACGCGGTGGCCGAGACGCTGGCCCGCGACCTCGCGGCTGCGGGCGTGGATGCGGTGGTGGTCGTCCTGTACGCCGTCCTCCTCTACACCTACGACCCGCAGCTCACCTTCGTCGGCATCGGTGTCGCGCTGCTGAACATCGTCGCCATGCGGGTGGTCATCCGGCTCCGCGCGACCCGTACGGCCAAACTCCGCGCGGACAGCGCCCGGTTGACCAACACCGCTTACACCGGCCTCCAGTTGATCGAGACGATGAAGGCGACGGGCGGCGAGGACGGCTACTTCCGCAAGTGGGCCGGACAGCATGCCACCACCCTGGAGGAGCAGCAGCGGCTCGGGGTGCCGTCCGCCTGGCTGGGCGTGGTCGCGCCGACGCTGGCCTCGCTGAACAGCGCGGTGATCCTGTGGATCGGCGGCATGCGGGCGGTCGAGGGCGGTATCTCGGTCGGGCTGCTGGTCGCCTTCCAGTCCCTGGTCACCCGCTTCACCGCGCCGATCACCCGGCTCAACGGAGTCGCCGGGCGCATCCAGGACTTCGCGGCGGACGTGGCCCGCCTCAAGGACGTGGAGAACTTCCAGGCCGACCCGCTCTACGGCCGCCATGGCTCCGGGGACTCGACGCGCCGCCTTCACGGTCATGTGGAGCTCCAGAACATCAGCTTCGGCTACAACCCGCTGGACAAGCCCCTGTTGACCGGCTTCGACCTGACCGTCGGCCCCGGCCGGCAGGTCGCCCTGGTCGGCGGCTCGGGCAGCGGCAAGTCCACGGTCTCCCGGCTGATCTCGGGCCTGTACGCGCCCTGGGAGGGCGTCATCCGTATCGACGGACAGCGCCTGGAGGACATCCCGCGCGGGGCGCTCGCCTCCTCCGTCTCCTTCGTCGACCAGGACGTCTTCCTCTTCGAGGGCTCGGTCCGCGACAACGTGGCGCTGTGGGACCCGTCGATCCCGGACGAGGCGGTGGTGGACGCGCTCAAGGACGCGGCCCTGTACGACGTCGTGATGCGGCGGCCCGGCGGTATCCAGAGCCGGGTCGAGCAGGACGGCCGCAACTTCTCCGGCGGTCAGCGCCAACGCCTGGAGATCGCGCGGGCGTTGGTCCGCCGCCCGAGCATCCTCGTCCTCGACGAGGTGACGAGCGCGCTGGACGCGGAGACCGAGCAGACCGTGATGGACAACCTGCGCCGGCGCGGCTGTGCGTGTGTGGTGATCGCGCACCGGCTGAGCACCGTGCGCGACAGCGACGAGATCGTCGTACTCGAGCACGGCACGATCGTGGAACGCGGGCGGCACGAGGAGCTGGTGGCGCACGGCGGTGCGTACGCGGCGCTGGTCAGGGAGCGGTGAGATGACGACGGCACACGAGGGTGACCTCGTCCTGGGCGCGCTCGGCGGCATGGGCACGCCGATCGACTGCGCGCAGTTCAACCGCCTCGACCTCGAAGGTCCGCAGGTGCTGTGGCTGGTGGCGTCGGGGGCGGTGGACCTGTTCGCGGTGGACGCCGAACAGCAGGGCCACTGGCACCACTTGGGCCGCCTGGAGGCGGGCTCCCTGATCCTCGGCCCGGTCCTCGGGCCCCAGCACACCCTGGTCGCCCGCCCGTTGCGGGACTGCGTGGTGCACCGCATCGGACTGCGTGAGCTGTACCAGCCCGCGAACACCCAGACCTGGTCCTACGACGAGTACGGCAACCCCCAGTACGTACCGCCGACGACCAGCCCCCTGGAGTACGCCCTCGCGCTCGGCGTCGGCCGCAGCCTCTCGATCCTCTTCCAGGCGCCGATGGCGAACGAACGCGCCGCCGAGGTCACCGACGACGACGTCTTCTGGATGCAGGTGCCGCCGGGCAGCGTGCAGTACGGATCGCTGTACGGCGCGGAGGCGGCCGCCGATCTGCTGATGGACCCGGCGGTCTGGCAGTCCATGGTCGACCAGCAGTACCGGCTGCTGACCACGTTGGACCGCTGGATCGAGCAGCTGGAGCGGACCCACGAGACCCGCACCGCGGAGGGCATCAAGGCCGGTGAGGCGGTCCGTGTCCAGGCCGACCGGACGTTGCTCGCGTCGATCGGCAAGTCCTCGGGCAAGCGTGCGACGGCCGCGGACGCGGACGCCTCGTACGCGGCGTGCAAGCTGGTCGCGCAGGCCGCCGGGATCACGCTCGCCGATCCGGCGCAGAGCGGTACCGGCAGCGACCGGCTCGACCCGGTCGAGCAGATCGCGCTCGCCTCCCGCATACGGGCGCGGGCCGTGCGTCTCGACGGCAGCTGGTGGCGGGACAACGTGGGGCCGCTCGTCGGTCACCGCGCCCTGTCCGGGGCGCCGGTCGCACTGCTGTGGCGGCGCGGCGGCTATGTGGCGGTGCATCCGGCGACGGGCCGGGAGACGCCGATCGAGAAGGCGAACGCGGAGGAGTTCGAGCCGCGTGCCGTGATGTTCTACCGGCCGCTGCCCGAACGGCGGCTCAGTCCGCTGGGGCTGCTGCGGTTCAGCATGCAGGGGATGGGCGGCGATCTGACGAACCTGCTCCTGAGCGGGCTCGTCACCGTCGCGATCGGTGCGATCGTGCCGATCGCGACGGGCAAGGTGCTCGGCGAGTTCGTGCCGAAGGCGCAGACGAACCTGATCGCGCAGGTGTGTCTCGCGGTGATGATCAGCAGCCTGGTCGCGGCGGTGTTCATGCTGCTCCAGGGACTGACCATCCTGCGCCTGGAGGGCCGTATCGAGGCGACCCTCCAACCGGCGGTCTGGGACCGGCTGTTGAGACTGCCGACGAAGTTCTTCACCGAACGGTCCACCGGCGAACTGGCCAGCGCCGCGATGGGCATCAGCGCGATCCGCCGGCTGCTGGCGGGAGTCGGCCCGGTCGTCGCCCAGTCGGTGACGGTCGGCGCGATGAATCTGGGGCTGCTGTTCTGGTACAGCGTGCCGATGGCCTTCGCCGCGATCGGCATGCTCGTGGTCATCGCCGGGATGTTCCTGGGGCTCGGGCTGTGGCAGGTGCGCTGGCAGCGGCGCCTGGTGGTGCTCGGCAACAAGCTGAACAACCAGGCCTTCCAGACCCTGCGCGGACTGCCCAAACTGCGGGTCGCGGCGGCCGAGAACTACGCGTACGCGGCCTGGGCCTCGCAGTTCGCGCGCAGCCGGGAGCTCCAGCAGCGGGTGGGGCGGATCAAGAACCTCACCACGGTGATGGGCGCGGTGTATCTGCCCGTCTGCACCCTGCTGATGTTCATGCTGCTGGCGGGCCCGGCGCGCGGGTCGATGTCGGCGGCGGCGTTCCTCACCTTCAACACCTCGGTGACGATGGTGCTGACCTCCGTGACCCAGCTGACCGGTTCCTTCGTCTCGGCGGTGGGCGCGCTGCCGCTGTTCGAGGAGATCAAGCCGGTCCTCGACGCCACCCCCGAGGTGCGCACGGCCAACACCCGCCCGGGTCCGCTGTCCGGCGGCATCGAGGCGCGCAGGCTCGCCTTCCGCTACTCGGACGACGGTCCTCTCGTCCTGGACGACGTGTCGTTCGACATCCGGCCTGGCGAGTTCGTGGCGATCGTCGGCCCCAGCGGCTGCGGCAAGTCGACGCTGCTCCGGTTGCTCATCGGCTTCGACCCGCCGGTCTCGGGCAGTGTGCTGTACGACGGTCAGGACCTGGCGGCGCTGGACCAGTCGGCGGTGCGGCGGCAGTGCGGGGTGGTGCTCCAGCACGCGCAGCCGTTCAACGGCTCGATCATGGACGTCATCTGCGGGACCGAGCCGTTCACGCCGGAGGAGGTGATGGCGGCGGCCGAGATGGCGGGGCTCGCGGAGGACATCAAGCGGATGCCGATGGGCCTGCACACGATCGTCTCGGGCAGCGGCGCGGTCTCCGGCGGTCAGCGCCAACGGCTCATGATCGCCCAGGCGTTGATCCGCCGGCCGCGGATCCTCTTCTTCGACGAGGCGACCAGCGCCCTGGACAACGAGACCCAGCGCAGGGTGATCGAGTCCACCAAGGCCCTCAACGCCACCCGGATCGTCATCGCGCACCGCCTCTCGACCGTCCTCGACGCGGACCGCGTGATCGTGATGGAGGACGGCAAGGTCGCCCAGCAGGGCCCGCCCGCACAGCTGCTCGCGGACACGGGCGGGCGGCTGCACGAACTGGTGCGACGGCAGATGGCCTGATCAGTCCAGGAGAGGCCTGATCAGTCCAGGCCGGGGACGGGCGCCCCGGAGGGGACACCGGCGGCGACATAACCGTCGTAGAACCCCTTCCACGGAGCCCCGGCCCCGGCGTGCGGGCCGCCGAAGTCCGCACCGCGCGCGTGCGCGTCGAGGGCGGCCAGGCAGACCTCCCAGCCGGCGCCGTTGCGGGCGGCGGCGTTCTCCTCGCTCAGCACGTTCGTGAGCGTGAAGCGGGTGCTCTTGTCGTCGACCGCCTCCAGGTCGAAGCGGAGTTCGTCGCCGCCCCACTCGAAGGACAGATGCCGGGGCGCGTCGACGGCGATGACCCGGCCGGTGGAGTTCTCCATGTTCGGGTCGCCACTGAACTCGATCGCCCCGCCGGGGCGCAGGTCGATCTCGGCGCGGGAGGGGAACCAGTGGGCGAGTTCGTCGGCGTCGGTCACGAACTGCCAGACGCGCTCGACCGGATGCTCGTAGGTGCGGCTGAAGCGGACGGCCGGGCGGCCGTCGTCCAGGGTCAGATAGGTGCCGGTGAGATCTGCGGACATGGTGGATCAGTCCTTCGGAGTGGGTTCCTCGGGGTCGTCCGGCGCGGTCTCGTCGAGACGGCGGCCCAGCGCGTCCAGGCTGCTGTTCCACAGTCGGCGATACGGCGCGAGCCAGGCGTCGAGCTCGGCGATCGGGGCCGGGTCGAGGGCGTAGACACGGCGCTGGGCGTCCTGTCGTACCCGCACCAGGCCCGCCTCCCGGAGCACCTTCAGATGCTTCGAGGTGCTCGGCTGGCTCAGACCGCATGCCTCCACGATCTCCCCGACGGGCCTCGGCCGCTCCAGGAGCAGCGCGACGATGGCCCGCCGGTGGGGATCGGCGAGGGCGGTCCAGAGCGCGGCGTCGGACATGCCTCCAATATGCCCCTGCGGTTATATTCCAGTCAAGGCATACGAGGATCGGGCGCCCTTTCCTCGTCATGAGCCCAGGCCGCCAGCGCCCGCAGCGCCGCCGCGAACCGGTCCGGGTGGCGCAGGAACTCCATGTGGATGCCGGGGAACTCCACCCAGGGCGCGCCGATCGCGCGGGCGATCTCGACCGAGGGCCGGGCGTAGTACGTGTCGCGGTCCTCGGCGCCCGCGCCCAGGACGATCGGGAAGGGCGCCGCTTTCAGCGCGGCCTCGTCGGGCCGGAAGCCGGCGAAGCCGGGCCACTCGGCGCCGAAGAGGTGGTCCTGGTTGCCGAGGAAGCGCCGCCACAGGTCGTCCGGCCAGCGGTACGTCCCCTCGCCGCGCACCGTCTCCGCGAACCGGCGACCCGCCGCCGGCGCTCCGCCCCGCGCATACCGGTCGGCCAGGTCGGCGAAGAAGCCCCGGCCCGGGTCGTCGTCGGGCAGGACGTTCACGGCGGGCGGCTCGTGGGCGATCAGGCCCGCCAGGGAGCCGGGGTGGAGCGCGGCGAGCGTCAGCCCGATGATCGCGCCCCCGCTGTTGCCGAACACCAGCGCCCTGCCCCCGGCCAGGCCGTCGATGAGGGTGCGGGCGTCGGCCGCCTGCTCGGCGAGGTCCATCGGCGTGCCGGTCCGGCCGGTGCTGCGGGAGTTGCCGCGCCGGTCGTAGGTGATCACCGTGAACATGTCGGCGAGGTCCGCCGCGACCTGCGTGTAGTAGCCCGCGTCGCCGCCCGCGCCGCTGATCATCAGCAGTGCCGGGCCGCTCCCCCGTCGCTCGTAGTACAGGTCCGCGCCGTCGACCTCGAATGTGCCGCTGGTCACACTCAGCCTCTCTCCCCATCGAAACTTTGCCGTTTCGCTAAAAGTGCTCTAGCCTCGATGTGTACGAAACAGTTTCGTTTACGAGTTCGTAAAATCCGGACGACTTCCCTGGAGTGGTTCTTCCATGTCCCAGAAGACCCTTACCGACGGCGCCCAGACGGGCGCGGTCGAGGCGCCGCCCGAGGCCTCCTCGAACAAGCGGTGGTGGATCCTCGCCGTCATCGCCCTCGCCCAGCTGATGGTCGTCCTCGACGCCACCATCGTGAACATCGCCCTCCCCTCGGCCCAGGCCGACCTCGGATTCTCCGACGGCAACCGGCAGTGGATCGTCACCGCCTACGCGCTGGCCTTCGCCTCCCTCCTGCTGCTCGGCGGCCGGATCGCCGACCTCTTCGGCCGCAAGCCCGCCTTCCTCATCGGAGTCGTCGGCTTCGCCGCGGTCTCCGCGCTCGGCGGCGCCGCCACCAACTTCGAGATGCTGGTCACCGCCCGTGCCCTCCAGGGTGCCTTCGGCGCACTGCTCGCGCCCGCCGCGCTGTCCCTTCTGAACACGACGTTCACCGACGCCAAGGAGCGCGCCAAGGCGTTCAGCGTCTACGGCGCCATCGCCGGCGCCGGCGGCGCGGTGGGTCTGCTGCTCGGCGGCATCCTGACCGACGCCCTCGACTGGCGCTGGACCCTCTACGTCAACGTCGTCATCGCCGTGCTCGCCTTCGCCGGCGGCTGGTTCCTGCTGAACAACCACCGTGACGCCGCCAACTCCAAGCTGGACGTGCCCGGCACGGTCCTGGTCGCCTCCGGTCTGTTCGCCGTGGTCTACGGCTTCTCCAACGCCGAGACGCACGACTGGAGCTCGCCCGCCACCTGGGGCTTCCTGATCGCCGGCGGTGTGCTGCTGGCCGCCTTCACCTGGTGGCAGACCAAGGCCGCGCACCCGCTGCTGCCGCTGCGCATCCTGACCGACCGCAACCGCGCGGCCTCGTTCTTCGCGGTGCTGATCTCCGGCGCGGGCATGTTCGGCGTCTTCCTCTTCCTCACCTACTACCTCCAGCTCAACCTCGGCTTCAGCCCGACCAAGACCGGTGTCGCCTTCCTGCCGATGGTCGCCGCGCTGATGGTGATGGCCCAGCTCGGCACGACCGTCCTGGTGCCCCGCATCGGCCCGAAGGCCGTCGTGCCGTTCGGCTTCGCCGTCTCCGTGGCGGGCATGGCCTGGCTGACCGGGATCGGCACCGACTCCGCCTACCTGACCGCGGTGCTGCCCCAGCTGATCATCATCGGTGCCGGTCTGGGCCTGGTCATGCCGGCCGCCATGCAGCTGGCCACCGGCGGGGTCGCGGCCGAGGACGCGGGCGTCGCCTCCGCCACGGTCAACGCCATGCAGCAGGTGGGCGGTTCGATCGGTACGGCGCTGCTGAACACGCTGGCCGCGAGTGCCGCGACCGACTACCTGGTGGGCAAGGACCCGAGCAACAAGCTGGTCCAGGCGCAGGCCACGATCGAGAGCTACACCACCGCCTTCTGGTGGTCGGCGGGCTTCTTCGCCGCCGGTGCCGTGATCGCCTTCCTGCTCTACCGGCGCGGAGTCCCGGAGCAGGACCCGGACGCCGCACCCGTCGTCCACATGTGATCACCGCGTGAACCGAGGGGCCGCCGTCCGCAGGGAGACGGCGGCCCCTCCACGCTGTCATGGTGGCCGTATGCGCACCCCGGCGGCGGCACTCGGCAGCACCGTCTTCTTCGCGCTCGCGCCCGGCACGGTGGCCGGGCTGCTGCCGTGGTGGCTGACCGGGTGGGAGTCCGGCGACTGGTGGCCGCCCCTGCGTCTGCTCGGTCTGCTCCCGCTCCTGGCGGGCGCGGCCGTCCTGCTCGCCGCCTTCGCGCGGTTCGTCCGCGAGGGCCTCGGCACCCCGGCACCGGTCGCGCCGACCGAGCACCTGGTGGTGGGCGGGCTGTACCGGCATGTGCGCAATCCGATGTACGTGGCCGTGGTCGCGGCGATCGGCGGGCAGGGGCTGCTGCTCGCCCGGCCGGTCCTGTTCGGCTACGGCGCGTTCGCGTGGGCGGTGATGTGGGCGTTCGCCAGGTGGTACGAGGAGCCCGCGCTCGCCGACCGGTTCGGGGCGGAGTACGCCCGTTATCCGGCGTGCCGTGCCTGGCTGGTTCCCGAGGCTCTCGCCCTGGCGCGGTGAGTGAGGGCCCGTTGACGGGTACTCACGGAGCCATGCGAATCAGCGTGGTGGATGTGGGCTCGAACACGGTCCGGCTGGTGGTGGCGGATGCCGAGGGCGGCGTGCCGCTGCCGGTGCACACCGCGAAGTGGCGGCTGCGGCTCTCCGAGGAGGTCGAGCCGGGCGGACCGCTGCCCGAGGCGGCGGTGGAACGGCTCGTCGAGGCGGTGGCCGAAGCGAGCAGAACGGCGGCGAAGTGGGGTGCGTCGGCGCCCCTGGCCTTCGCGACCGCCGTGGTGCGCGGCGCCCCGAACCGCGCCGAGGTGCTGCACGCGGTCCGCTCGCGCACCGGCGTCGGGCTGTGCACGCTGCCGGGCGAGCTGGAGGCCGAACTCACGTTTCTCGGGGCGCGGCGCTGGATGGGATGGCGGGCGGGGCCGCTGGCGCTCCTCGACATCGGCGGCGGCTCGCTGGAGGTCGCCTTCGGGCGCGGCCGGGTGCCCGACTTCGTGGCCTCGCTGCCGCTGGGCGCGGCACGGCTGACCCATGAGTTCTTCGAGGGGCAGGATCCGCCGCCGTCGGAGCTGGTGCGGGAGCTGCGCCGGCGGGTCCGGCATCAGCTGCGGGACGTCGCGGCCCGGATCCGCTGGGAGGGACCGCGCACGGCGGTGGTCACCTCCCGCACGTTCCAGCAGCTGGGCCGGTTGTGCGGGGCCGCGCCGGGGCGGCGCGGGCCGTTCGTGGAGCGGCGGTTGCGCCGCTCGGACCTGCGGGAGGCGATCGCCCTCCTCATCGAACTGCCCGCCGCCGAACGCGCCCTGCTGCCCGGCATCTCCGCGCCGCGCGCCGCCCAGAGCCTGGCCGGCGCGGTGGTCGGGCACACCGCGCTGAAGCTGACCGGCATCAAGACCGTCACCGTCTGCCCCTGGGCGATCCGCGAGGGAGTCCTGCTGCGCCACATAGAGGACGGCGCGTCCTGGTGGGAAGCCATCGACCACGCGGACGAGGAGAAACCCGACCGGGAGTTGGTACCGCTGCGCATCGCCGCGGCGGGAAGCTGACGAGGGACGCATTCAGGGGGTTCTGCTCAGGGGTTCCAGAAGACGCTGGTGAACGTGCGGTCGAAGCGCCGCCCGGCGAGGTCCTCGCGCTGGATCACCCAGTGGACGGTGGAGCTCTCCCAGCCCTCCACGTCCAGGCCGGCCACCCAGTCGGCCAGCAGCACCCAGTCCGTGGCGTCGGCCGAGACCGGTCCGTCCCACTCGCCCGCCGCCACGGCGTCCACGGCCCTGGACACGGCGACGGCGACGGGGTCGAGTTCGACGGCCTCCTCGTCGGCGTATCCGCCGATCTGGAGGGACCCCTCGGGCGCTATGTCGGCCCGGGTGCTCTCCCAGACGGCGACGAGTTCCTCGGAACGGGGATGCCCGGGAAGCGACACGAACCTCGGCTCGTGGGCCTGTTCGACCGTGTGGTGGAAGGGCAGCGACACATTGGCCGTCGCCCGCAGCGGGCCCTGCGGGAACTCGTCGAGCATCTCCTCGTTCTCGTCCCAGCCGAAGGAGTCCCAGGCGAGCTTGTCCCGCTCCACGACGGCCGTGCCGGCGGGGACGTACACGACACTGCCCTTGGACTCGTATCCGTCGCTCTCGGGGAAGGCGAAGAACACCAACTGGCCGTCGCGCGGCAGCGGCAGGTCCGTCAGGCCGGCGGGCAGGGCCGCGAGGTCGACGGTGGCGACGTAGGGGTGCTCGGGGTCCGGGGCGTCGGCCGGAAGCAGCAGCGGACCGCCGAACCGGCCCACGAGCGGCCCGTCCCCGTCCCGCGTCAGCGTCGCGCACGGGCGTGCGGTGGTCAGCCAGCGCTCTATGTCCTCGGCCGGTATGCCTTCCGCGATCGCCTTGTCACGAAAGGGACTTAACCGGTCCCGCATCTCAGGAGTCATGCGCACACGGTAGAGGAGGGGACTGACACCACTGCCCCTGCCACACCACCCACACATGTCCCCCGGAGTCGCGGTGGATCCGCAGTCCGTCCACAACGGCCAGCAGGGGCAGCTCGGTCGCCCGGCTGTCGTTGCCGAGGTCCAGGGTGATCAGCGCGTCGTCCGTGCCCGCCACCATGATGCCGCCGCGGTCCGCCGTCAGGACGACCCGGCAGATGTCGGCCGTCGTACGGGCCAGCAGACAGCGGCTGACCCGGCGGCCGGCGTCGAGCACGGAGGACATGAACGAGGCCGGTGCCTCGATGACCTGGATGACCGCGGCCGTGGCGGCACCCGCCGCGGCCTCGCCGCCCCGGCGGGCGAAGTGTGCTGTGAACTCCATCTCCAACGCGGGCGCCAGCAGCCCGAACTGGGTGAGCAGCGGAGGCTCGTCGGAGGAAGTGTGCACCGGCGTACCCACGGCCAACCCTCCTGCTGTGTACAGGGTTTGCAGCCGGGGGCCAGGGCGACACGGTGACTGTACGACGCCGATGAGCGGTTGAACAGGGCGTCGAGGTGCAGAATCACCGACTTAAAGTCAAGAATTTGCACCGCAATTCACTAGGTCGAGTGAACTAGATCTTGCGCTGCCCGCTCTCAGGGATGCGTCGCACGGCTCCGGGGTAACTACCGAGATCGAATGCGCGCCCTGCCGAGGTGGAGCCGATATGACACGGGATCCCGGAACCGGTCCGCCGGCCGCGAACCCGTATGCCCGCACCTACCGGCACGGTCCGTTCACGGTCGTCGAGGCCGCGGACGAGATCGACATGGCGACGGCGGGTGCCCTGGCCGAGCATCTGGACGCCGCGACCGAGGGGGCGGGCCCGGACGTCCTGGTCGATCTGCGCGCGGTGGACTTCTTCGACTGCTCCGGTCTGCGTGTGCTGTGCCGGGCGGAGTCGCGGGCGCGGGAGCGCGGCGGCCGGCTGCGGATCGTGTCGGAGAGCCCGCGCATACGGCGGCTGCTGCGCGCCTCGGGTCTGCTGGGCCGCTTCCCGCCGCTGCCGGATCTTCCCGAAAGCAACGGGGAAGATCCCCCTTGACCGGGAAGGCCGGCTGACCGGGAAGGCCGGCCGGGCGGCCCCACTCCGCCCGACCGGCCCCCGTACGAGATCGCACGATCCCGCGACAGCGCCCGTACTCCCCATCCGCGGGCCACTGTCCGGCTCAAGGGGACCGTGCGACCCCGGCCCTAGAAGGTGAAGAGGCTCGCGCCCTGGGAGCTCTTCACGCACTCGTTGGCGAAGGTGCGCTCATAGGCGACGCGTCTGCCCTGCCAGACGCCGTCGACGGTGACGACCACCGGGTCGTACTCCTTGGTGCACATCACGTCGACCGGGACGCCCAGCGCGTCGAAGTCCCCGCCTGCCGCGCGCAGTTCCGCACAGGCGGCGCGCGCCGCGGGGTGGGTGCCGGAGGCCGTCGGGGCGCAGTTCAGGGTGACGGCGCGGGCCGGGGTGGCGAGGGCGGCGCTCTCCCCGTGGCCCACGGTGAGCACCAGGGCCGAGGGGGCGTAGAGCGAGGCGGGGGCGGCGAGCGCGGTCCCGGTGAGGGGGCCGCAGACGGCGGTGGCCGTCAGGGCGAGGGTCGCTGCCCAGCGCGCGGTGTAACGCATTGTGTGCATCCTTCCGCTCGAAATGAGGGTGGCGCCGCGTCCGGCGCGATCGGTGCCGGACGCGGCGAGCGCGAGTCTGCCGAGTCCGCCGCCGAATCTCACCTCGACCCCATGCGTTTCAGTAACCTTGCGTGTTGAATCAGTGGCGTGAAGTCACATAATTCGAACGCGTCAACGCCGAGTTCATGGGCTTCTTGATCGTTCCAGCCGACCGAATGGCCGGTTCACCCCGCCTCCGCAATAGGCCTGAAACATTCCGGTTGAGCTCTCGGCGGACTCCTCCACATCCCCTTGTGTTCATGTCCCAGTGGAGTAATCGTCATTACATGATTACGACAGAGCAGCGAGAGAAGCTGCGCGGCTGGTTCGCCGGCCGCCTGCCCGACGATCTCTTCGAGGAACTGGCCGAACTGACGGTCGACCGCGAGGAGATCACCGTGATCGGCCGCATCCCCGCACCCCGGCTCGCCGAGGACGTCTCGGCCACCGAGCGGGAGGCCGCCGTACAGAGCCGGATCCAGGAGTTCCGCGAGCGCACCCGGGAGGCCCGGATCGAGGTGGCCCGCGAGGCCGAGCACCGGTTCCGCCGGAAGGTCTCCTGGGGTGTGGAGTGCGACGGGGAGCGCGCCCTGTTCACCCATGTCGCCGCGCCCGTCATGACCCGGCTGCGCCAGCCGGAGCGCCAGGTCCTCGACACGCTCATCGCCGGCGGGGTGGCGCGCAGCCGCAGTGACGCCCTCGCCTGGTGCGTGCGCCTGGTCCAGAGGCACACCGACGACTGGCTCGCCGAGCTGCGGGACTCCCTCGAACACGTCCAGCGGGTGCGCGCCCAGGGCCCCGACGCCGAACCGGAGGACACGCCCACGGACACCGAGTGATGGAGGTTCCATACATCCACGACACGAAAGATGGATGAACCGTCCTCTGGTGCGGCTCTTGACGGCGGCCTTACCTTCGGCAGATCCCCGAGAGGACGGCATCCACTCGCGCCGCACACCCCCGCGCAGGCGAGCGCCGTACGCTCACCCCTGACTCCCCCGCGCCACGAAGCGCTCCACCGCCGGTCCCCTCGCTGGAGCCTCCCTTGTCCCCGCAGCCCGACCTCACCGCCGCGCCCCCGTCTCTGACCGAGGTCGAGACCCACGGCGTCGACCGCATCCCCGACGCCGAGCGCACCGCGACCCCGCTGGACCTGTTCCGGCTCGCCTTCGGCGGCGCCAACACCTTCTCCACCTGTGTGCTGGGCGCCTTCCCGATCCTGTTCGGCCTCTCCTTCTGGCAGGGCCTCGCGGCCACCCTCCTCGGGGTCGTCGTGGGCGCGCTGATCCTGTGCCCGATGGCGGTGTTCGGCCCGGTCAACGGCACCAACAACGCCGTGTCGTCGTCCGCGCACCTCGGTGTGCACGGCCGCGTGGTCGGCTCCTTCCTCTCCCTCCTCACCGCGATCGCCTTCTTCTCCATCTCGGTGTGGAGCTCCGGCGACGCCCTCGTCGGCGGCGCGCACCGGCTCTTCGGCCTCCCGCGCGGCGACCTGTCGTACGTCGTGGCGTACGCGCTGTTCGCCGGCCTGGTGCTCGCGGTGTGCGTGTACGGCTTCCGGTTCATGCTGTTCGTCAACAAGGTCGCGGTGGCCGCCGCGAGCGTGCTGTTCCTGCTCGGCGCGATCGCCTTCGCCGGTGACTTCGACCCGTCGTACGCGGGCGTCTTCACGGACACGGCGGACGCGGCCACGCGGTCGCTGTTCTGGCCGTCCTTCATCGGCGCGGCGCTCATCGTGCTGTCGAACCCGGTGTCGTTCGGCGCGTTCCTCGGTGACTGGTCGCGCTACATCCCGGCGAGCACCCCGCGCCGCAAGGTGATCGGCGCCGCGTTCCTGTCGCAGATCGCGACACTGCTGCCGTTCCTGTTCGGCCTGTCGACGGCGAGCATCATCGCGGCCAAGGCACCGGACTACGTCGACCCCGCGGCCCCCGACTTCGTGGGCGGCCTGCTGGCGATCTCGCCGGGCTGGTTCTTCCTGCCGGTGTGTCTGATCGCGCTCATCGGCGGCATGTCGACGGGTACGACGGCGCTGTACGGGACGGGCCTGGACTTCTCGTCGGTGTTCCCGCGCCTCAGCCGGGTGCAGGCGACGCTGTTCGTCGGCGTGCTGTCGATCGCGTTCATCTTCATCGGCCGCTTCGGTCTGAACCTGGTGCAGTCGATCTCGACCTTCGCCACGATGATCATCACCTGCACCACGCCGTGGATGGTCGTGATGATGCTGGGCTTCTGGACCCGTCGCGGCTGGTACGACCCCGACGCGCTCCAGGTCTTCAACCGCCGCCAGCGCGGCGGCCGTTACTGGTTCGCGCACGGCTGGAACTGGCGGGGCATGACGGCCTGGTGGGTGTCGGCGCTGCTCGGTGTGCTGTTCACCAACATCCCGGGCCAGTTCGTCGGACCGCTGGGCGAGCTCGCGGGCGGCGTCGACATCAGCCTGCCGCTCTCGCTGGTCGTGGCCGCGGTGCTGTTCCTGGCGCTGCTGCGGATCTTCCCCGAACCCCGGGCCGTGTACGGGCCGGAGGGCGCGCGCCTCGCCCGTACCGTCGACGTGCCGGTGCCGCCCATCACCGGACCGGGTGCGGAGTCCGGCGAGCCGGAGCCCGCGCGGGCCGCGAACGGCGGCTGACCCCGGTGTTCTGACCGGCGCTTACTCGCCAGTATCGTCGGACCGCAACGCGTTCTCAGCGACGAGAGGCGGGACGTACGACATGGCCAAGCACTGGGCGGACTTCCAGTACGAGATCTATCTGAACGGCATGTCGGGCGCCGTACCGCGCCTGCCCACCGATCTGACCCGCCTTGAGGAGCTCACCGAGCAGCGGCTCGGCCCCGGCCCCGTCGGGTACGTGGCGGGCAGCGCGGGTGACGGGAGCACCGCCCTGGCGAACCGGGCGGCGCTCCGGCGGCGGCGGATCGTGCCGCGGATGCTGCGGGACGTGCACGAGCGGGATCTGTCGGTCGAGGTGCTGGGCCGTGCCCTGCCCGCTCCGCTGGCCCTGGCGCCGGTCGGCGTGCTGTCGATCATGCACCCGGAGGCCGAGTCCGCCGCGGCCCGGGCCGCCGCCGCGCAGGGGGTGCCGTACATCCTGTCCTCGGCGTCCAGCACGCCGATGGAGCAGGTCGCTCAGGCGATGGGGGACGCCGAGCGCTGGTTCCAGCTGTACTGGCCGAAGGACCCCGAGGTGGCGCTCAGTTTCCTCCACCGGGCCAAGGCGGCCGGCTTCACCGCGCTCGTCGTCACGCTCGACACCCCGCTGCTGGCGTGGCGGCCGCGCGACCTCGACCAGGCGTACCTCCCCTTCCTGCACGGGGTGGGGACCGCCAACTACTTCTCCGACCCGGCGTTCCAGGCGGGTCTGGCCAAGCCGGTGGCGGAGGATCCGAACGCGGCCGTGATGCACTTCGTCGGCATGTTCGCTGACCCGGGCAAGACCTGGCCGGACCTGGCGTTCCTGCGGGAGCACTGGGACGGGCCGATCGTCCTCAAGGGCGTCCTGCACCCGGACGACGCGCGGGCCGCGGCGGACGCCGGGATGGACGGGGTGGTGGTGTCCAACCACGGCGGGCGTCAGGTGGCCGGTTCCGTGGCGGCGGCCGACGCGCTGCCCCGCGTCGCCGAGGCGGTCGGCGACCGGCTGACGGTCCTCTTCGACAGCGGGATCCGCACCGGCGACGACATCTTCAAGGCGCTCGCGCTGGGCGCGCGGGCGGTGCTCGTGGGCCGGCCGTACGTGTACGGGCTCGGCCTCGACGGACAGCCCGGCGTCGAGCACGTCATCCGCTGTCTGCTCGCCGAACTGGACCTCACCCTCGCCCTGTCCGGACACGCCACCCCCACCGCCGTCGGACCCGCCGACCTCATCGAGGACCCCGCATGACCACCACGAAGAACGTGCTCGCGGTCGTCCCGCCCCACGTGGGCGGCCGCACGGCCGGGGCCGGGCTCGCCACGCTCCTCGCCGGCGAGGCGAACGTGACCGTCGTCGAGACGGCCGACGAGGACCCGGTGGCGCTGCGCTCGGCGCATGTGATCATCACGGCCCTGTCCCCGGTCACGGCCGAACACATCGCCGCCGCCTCGGAGTTGGAGCTGGTGCAGTGCGCCAGTCACGGCTTCGACTACGTCGATGCGGAGGCGGCGCGGGCCCGGGGCGCCGCGGTGTGCACCATCGGGTCCAGCGGGGCCGAGGCGCAGAACGTGGCCGAGCAGACCTTCGCGCTCATGCTCGCGCTGGCCAAGCAACTCGTCCCGGCGCACACCGCGCTCGTCGAGGCCGACTGGGCGCTGCCCCGGCTCCAGCGCTCCCTGACCGAACTGTCCGGGAAGACGCTCGGCATCGTGGGGCTGGGGCAGATCGGGCGCGAAGTGGCCCGGCGCGCGGTCGCGTTCGACATGACCGTCGTCTACGCGGGGCGGCGCCGGCTGCCCGAGGAGACCGAGGCGCGGCTGGGCGGCGCCCGCCATGTCCCGCTCGACGAGCTGCTGCGCACCGCGGACTACGTCTCCCTGCACACGCCCCTGACCGACGAGACCCGGCATCTCCTCGACGCCGGACGGCTCGCGCTCCTCAAGCCGACCGCGTTCGTCGTCAACACCGCGCGGGGCGCCCTGATCGACCAGGACGCCCTCGCCGACGCCCTGGAGAAGGGCACGCTGGCCGGGGCGGGCATCGACGTCTTCGACCCCGAACCGCCCACCCCCGCCCTGCGGTTGCTGCGCGCCCCCAACGTGGTGCTGTCGCCGCACGTCGGGGGCGTCACCCGGGAGACGCTGGTGCGGATCGCCCTCGCCGCCGTCCAGAACGTGGCCGGCCATCTCGCGGGCGATCCGCCCCGGGACGTCGTCAACTAGGCCTGTCCACGGGCCCCTTGTGACCCGGCCCACCGGACCGTGCCTATACGGGCCCCCCGACCGCCCGCGCGGACGGGGTGCTCGTCTCGGGCACCGACAGCGCGCCGGCGCTCGGGGACCCGGAGTCCGTCACCCAGCGCTGGCCGGCGGAACCGTCCCGTACCTTGACGACGATGTCGTCGTCCGCCGCCCCGGCGGTCGAGGTCAGGGCGAGCTGCTCGTCCCAGCGGGTGATGAACTCGCCCTGCACGGTGACGTCGTAGCGCACGTCGTCGGCGCGCCCGCTCTTCTCGTCCGCGCAGGTGCCGAGGATGACCACCCCGGCGTCCACGTGCGAGTCGAGGCAGAGCGCGGGGTTCGCGCCGCTGCGCAGCAGTCCGTCGTCGTCGTAGGTCCACTTCTGGCTCGCGGCGTCCGAGCAGGCCTCCAGCTCCGTCGAGGCCCCCTTCCGCACCTCGCCCCGGATGTCGAGGCAGAGGTCGGCGCCGACGTTCCGCAGCCTGGACTGCCTGGGGATGATGGGGAGTTGGGCGGTGCCGGGCGGTGAGGTGGAGACGCCGGCGGAGGGCGACTCGCTGATGCCGGTCGCGCTGTCGGAGGCGATCGGCTGGGCGCCGTCGTCGTCCGACATCAGGCTGGCGGCCAGCACACTGGCGAGCAGTCCGGCGGAGGCCAGGCCCACTCCGGTGAGCAGCACGCGGGAGGGTCTCGGCCCCTCCGGGGGACGGCGGCCGGGCGTTGGGACACGGGGCAGCAGGCGCCGGCGTCCGCCGCCGTGCCGGGCGCCACCGCGACCGCGCGGGCCCGACTCGCCGCGGCCGGGCCGGGAGTCGAGGTAGCGGCGGGCGCCCCAGCCGAGCACCGCCTCGGCGAGCAGTACGCCCAACCCGCCCTCGAAATGGCTCAGTTGCTCGGCGGCGAATCGGCAGTAAGGGCACTCCGTCAGATGCTGCTGGACATCCGGCAGCAGGGCTCCGCCCCGGCGAATCGGGACATCGAGGAGACGGTTGTAGAACCGGCAATCCTTCGTCGGCGCGAGTTCGCGATGGGCATGTACACAACCCTCACGGAATTTTTCCCGGGCCTGATCGAGAGCGGCCGACGCGGTGTCGGTATCCATGCCGAGCAGAGCGGCGGGTACGGCAATCGGCTCCGCCTCGACCTCGGTGTGCCAGAGGAGACAGCGGGCGAGTCCGGGCAGCAGCTGGAAAGAGCGCTCGGCGAGTTTCCGGTTTTCGGGGGTCAGGGACTTCGCGGCGCGCATACCGCGACCGCCGGCCGGTTTCCCGAGATCGGGCAGAGCACCGGATATTCGGTCCTCCGCCGACCACTCGAGGACGGTGTCGCGCACCCGCACCAGCAGCCTGGGGCGCAGCGCGGTGGCCTGTTCGCCGAGCGCCAGCCGGTCCAGGACCTGGTGGAAGGCGGCCGCGGTCACCATGGACGCCACGTCGGAGCGGGCGGCGAGGCAGATGACGGCGTATTCGTGGACGGACGGCCAGTGCCGCGCCATCAGCAGCGCGGCCGACTGGGCCGCCTCACCGTCCGGACGGCCCCGGAGCAGGGAGGCGAGGTCGTCGTCGGATTCTCCCGGAACTCCGCCGGGCGGCGGGTAAGGAGGGCGAGGGGGGTGGGGGGTGGGCACTGAGCGGATTCCTTCCCACGCGCACGCGCACGTGACTTACGAGAAGTTCTGCTCGCCCAAAAGGCTCGGGGATGGTGCATACCTTTTCGGCGAGGCGCGAGGAGTACGAATTCACCAACGACCCGTCCGCCCGGGTTCCCCACCGGACGAAAGAAGACCCGGCCATTACCCCCCGCACGAGTAGTTCACCCTTGCACAAGCAGGTCATGACCAACAAGGCACTTGAGCAACATCCGTACCGTTGAAGGAAAGTCAGAAACGGTCGCAACGCAGGTCGCACGCACCGGTTTTCGGGAATCCATGCGCCCCGTGTGAAACACGCGCACGCGCCGGATCGACGCGCACGCTCCCGGCGTGCACGCCCCTGTGGTGCGCTGGTATCGGCCCCTCGGAGGCCACGCGCGGGAACGGCGGCTCTCCCGCGCGCCACGGCCGCCGACCCCGATCCTCCCGCCCTCGGTCGGCGGCCCCGAGGGGGGAACGGGGTCGGCCCGGCCCTGTGTCCGCCGGCTGCTCTATATCTGCCAGGAGCGCAGCCGGTCCGCCGCGCCGTAGACGTCCGTCTTCCCCGAGATCAGATCACGGGCGAGGTCCACGAGGGCGCCGTAGGGCGGGTCGATGCCGACACCGCTGACGAACATGTACGCCACGGCCGTCGCACAGGCGAAGCGGGCGTTGGCCGAGGGCAGCGGCTTGAGCAGGGTGAGGGTGTGCAGGAGGGCGGCGGCACGCCAGGCCGGGTCGGAGTCCACGCCGAGGCGCGGCGGGTCGACGCGGTGCCGGGCAACGGCGGCCACCAGGGCGGAGAAGTCGTTGATCGTGGGCTGGTCGGGCAGGACCTCTTCGTGACGCTGGAGCAGCCAGGGCACGTCGATGTGGACGACGGGAGCCATCGGTCAGGCGACCCGCCCCTCGCCCTTGACCGCTGGTTCGTCGTCGGGGAACGCGGCGGCGAACTCGTCGGCGTGGGACGCGAAGAACCTGCGGAAGGCCTCCGCGCCCTCCTGGAGCGCCCGGTGCCGCGCGATGTCGGCCGCGGCCGCCTCCCGCACGAGGGCCTTCATCGACGTACCGCGCTCCTTGGCGATCTGCCGCAGGTCCTCTAGTTCGCGGTCACTGAACTCCACGTTGAGAGCTGGCATGCCCTTCACGGTACCGCTGCGGTACTTACTCGTAAATACCGGCAGCTCAGAGGCACTGGATTGGGGTACCGCGAGGAGTGAGGGCCATGTCCGATTCCCGCCAGCATCGCTCGCGGCCGCGCAGCAGACTCGTAGCCATGACGACGCACTCGACGACGCACACGACGACCTCTACGACCACCTACACGACGACCGGGAGCCCGCTCGGTGAACTGCTCCTCGTGGGCGGGGAGTCGGGGCTCGTCTCGCTGTCCATGCCGGGGCAGCGGGGCGCACCTACCGTCCGCCCGGAGTGGCGGCGCGACGACGCGGCCTTCGCCGAGGCGGTGGACCAGCTCGCCGCCTACTTCTCGGGCCGCCTCACCCGCTTCGACCTGCGGCTCGATGTCCGCGGGACCGAGTTCCAGCGGGGGGTGTGGGAGGCCCTCGACTCCGTCCCCCACGGCACCACGACGACGTACGGCGCGCTCGCGGCGCGGCTCGGCGTGGCCCGGGCGGACACTCCGGCGGTGGGTGCCGCGCTCGGCGCCAACCCGTTACTGATCGTGCGGCCCTGCCACCGGGTGATCGGCGCCGACGGTTCGATGCGCGGGTACGCGGGCGGTGTGGAACAGAAGGTGCGGCTGCTCACGCACGAGGGCGCGCTGCAGCCGATGCTCGGCTGACGGGAGGAACCGACATGACGCTCACCCTCACCCAGGCCCGGCGGCGTGTCGCCGGTACCGACTGGGACGCGCTCGCCGCCGAACTGGACACGCACGGCAGCGCGCCCACCGAGGAACTCCTGACGCCGGCCGAGTGCCGTGACCTCGCGGCGCTGTACGAGAAGCCGGAGCTGTTCCGCACCACCGTCGACCTCGCCCGGCACCGCTTCGGGGCGGGCGAGTACCGGTACTTCACCCACGATCTGCCCGCCCCGGTGGCCGCCCTGCGGGCCGCGCTCTACCCGCGTCTGCTGTCGGTCGCCCGGGACTGGGCGGCCCGGCTCGGCCGCCCGGCCCCCTGGCCCGACGCGCTGGACGAGTGGCTGGAGCGGTGTCACGCGGCCGGGCAGGACCGCTCCGCGCAGATCCTGCTGCGCTACGGGGAGGGCGACTGGAACGCCCTGCACCGTGATGTGTTCGGCGAGCTGGTCTTCCCGCTCCAGGTGGTGGTCGGGCTCGACGAGTACGGCACCGACTACACGGGCGGTGAGTTCCTGATGGTCGAGCAGCGGCCCAGGGCCCAGTCACGCGGCACCTCGACCGTGCTGCGGCAGGGCCACGGCCTGGTGTTCACGACCAGGGACCACCCGGTGCGCACCAAGCGAGGCTGGTCGGCGGGGGCGATGCGGCACGGGGTGAGCACGGTGCGCTCGGGCCGTCGGCACGCACTGGGGATCGTCTTCCACGACGCCTCCTAGGACGGGTCCTGGGCCCACAGGCCCTTCTTCCGGTAACTCCCCTGCCAGAACAGCCGGTTGAGGACCCGCACCGGCGGCGGCATCGAACCGAAGAAGGCCGCGCGGTCCGCCGGCGGGGCGCCGTCCACGATCCACGGCACGAACACGGCGGCACCGCGCAGCCCCTGCACCTCACGCATCCGGCCGGTGAAGGCACCCCAGTCCGCGGTGGTCAGGACGTCCTGGATCAGCGGCAGGGCGCTGTTCTCCTCGTGCTTGAGATGGTCGTCCAGGGTGGCGGCCAACGCCCGGACCAGGTCCGGGAGTTCCGCGGCCCGGTCCCCGAGCGCGGTATCCACGGCATCCAGCAGCGGGTCGATACGGGCGTGCTCGGCCTCCATCTCGTCGAGCAGGGCGAGGTCGCGCGGACGGCCCGCGGCCCGTTCACGGACGCGCGGCCACAGGTCGCTGTCCTCGGCGGTGTGGTGGATGTGGAGCTGGTGCTTGAAGTTCTCCCAGCCGGCCCGGACCGGGGCGGTGTCCGCGCGCCGTTCGGCGACGGCGGTCGCGAGGCGCTCCAGATCGCGCCGGAAGGCGTCGTGGGACGCGTACATGGTGGTGAGGTCGATCATTTTCCCTCCTCGTCACGGGACTTGCCCTTCAAGAGGAGGGACCGGCCCACGCGTGTGACGCGGTGAGGCATAGGTCACATTCAGGGCTCCCCATGTCACATTCGGGCCCTCGCCGGCTGTCGCAGTGGTGTACGCGCCACTGGGGAGGCCCACGCATGACCGAGAGTTCCGCACCCGTCACCGACCGGGCGACCGAAGTCTTCGTCGCCCACCGCGAGCTGCTGTTCGGCCTCGTCTACAACATGCTGGGCAGCGTCGCCGACACCGAGGACGTCCTCCAGGAGACCTGGCTGTCCTGGACGGCCCGCACCACCGGCTCGTCCCTGGCGGGGATCGCCAGTCCCCGGGCGTACCTGGTCCGTATCGCCGTCAACCACGCCCTCGGCCGCCGCGCCGCGATCACCCGCCGCCGTGAGACGTACGTCGGCCCGTGGCTCCCCGAGCCGCTGGTCGCCGACGACGGCGGCGAGGATCCCGCGCTCCGCGCCGAGACCGTGTCGATGGCGATGCTGGTGGTCCTGGAGTCGCTGACCCCGCTGGAACGCGCGGTGTTCGTGCTGAACGAGGTGTTCGGGTACGCCCACACCGAGATCGCGGACATCATCGAGCGCACCCCGGCGGCGGTACGGCAGCTCGCGCACCGGGCCCGCGGCCATGTGCACGCCCGGCGGCCGCTGTACCGGGCCCATCCACGGATCCGCCGGGAGGCGACCGAACGCTTCGTGGAGGCCACGCTCGGCGGGGACATCGCCGCGCTGATGGAGATCCTCGCCCCGGACGTCACGGTGTGGACGGACGGCGGCGGCAACCGCAAGGCGGCGGGGCTGCGCCCGGTGCACGGCCGGGACAAGGTCGCCCGTCTCATCTCCGGTTTCCGGGAGCGGGGCCTGAGGAAGAACCTCGAACTGCGCTACCGGCGCGTCAACGGCGACGACGCGGCGGTGCTGTTCGAGGGCGACGAACCGTACGCGGTGATGGTCCTGGACCTCACCCCCGAGGGCGACCGGGTGTCCGACGTCTACATCGTCACCAACCCCGAGAAGCTCACCCATGTGCACAAGGAGGAACAGTGAGCGGCGAACGCGTCGCCGACTGGCTCGACGGCCGGCTCGGCATCCACTCGTTCGGGAAGAAGTATCTGCGCAAGGTCTTCCCGGACCACTGGTCCTTCCTGCTGGGCGAGATCTGCCTGTACAGCTTCGTGGTGCTGATCCTCACCGGTGTGTGGCTGACGCTGTTCTTCCATCCGTCGATGAACGAGGTGACGTACCACGGCAGTTACACCCCGCTCAACGGGGTGCGCATGTCGGAGGCGTACGCCTCCACGCTGGAGATCAGCTTCGACGTCCGCGGCGGGCTGCTGATCCGGCAGTTGCACCACTGGTCGGCGCTGGTGTTCATCGCCGCGATGCTCGTGCACATGATGCGGCACTTCTTCACCGGCTCGTTCCGCAGGCCGCGCGAGGTCAACTGGCTGTTCGGCTGGACGCTGCTGCTGCTCGGCCTGTTCGAGGGCCTCTTCGGCTACTCGCTGCCGGACGACCTGCTGTCGGGGACCGGGATGCGGTTCGTGGACGGGGCCATCCTGTCGGTGCCGATCGTGGGGACGTACCTCTCGTTCTTCCTGTTCGGCGGGGAGTTCCCCGGGCATGACATCGTGGCCCGCTTCTACTCGCTGCACATCCTGCTGATCCCGGGCATCATGGCGGCGCTCGTGGTGGCCCATCTGATCCTGGTCGTCTACCACAAGCACACCCAGTTCGCGGGGCCAGGGCGGACCGAACGCAACGTCGTCGGGTCGCCGTTCTTCCCGGTGTACCTGGCGAAGGCGGGCGGCTTCTTCTTCCTGGTGTTCGGGGTGCTCACGGTGATCGCGGCCGTGGCGAGCATCAACCCCGTCTGGCAGTACGGCCCTTACCGCGCCGACCAGGTCTCCACGGGCGCCCAGCCCGACTGGTACCTGGGCTTCGCCGAGGGGCTGGTGCGGGTGATGCCGGGGTGGGAGATCAACGTGTGGGGCCACACTCTCGTCCTCGGTGTGCTGATCCCGATCGTGGTGTTCCCGCTGCTGCTGGTCTTCATCGGGGTGTACCCGTTCATCGAGGCCAGGGTCACGGGCGACCGGAACGAGCACCATCTCCTGGACCGCCCCCGCAACCGTCCCGTCCGCACGGGGATCGGCGCGGCCTGGATCAGCGTCTATCTGATCCTGCTGGCGGGCGGCGGCAACGACCTCGTGGCGACCCGCCTGCATCTGTCGATCAACGCGGTGACCTGGGCGGTGCGGATCGGGGTGTTCGTGGTCCCGGCGGTCGTCTTCGTGGTGACGCGGCGGATCTGCCTGGGGCTCCAACTCCGGGACCGGGAGCTGGTGTTGCACGGACGGGAGACCGGGGTGATCAAGCGGCTGCCGCACGGTGAGTACGTGGAGGTGCACCAGCCGCTCGATCAGGCCCGGCTCCACACGCTCACCGCGCACGAGCGGCCCGGTGAGCTGGTGGAGCATGCGAGCGTCAGCCTTGATCCGCCACGAAGGACGCCATCCGGGTCAGGGCCGAGTTCCAGTTGATGGTGTGTTCGTTGGTCGACCAGGACTGGATGTCGTCGATGTAGCAGAACTGGCCTGTGCAGCCCTGGAGTTTGCTCTGTGCGTAGGGGTCCTGGATGGACGAGTTCGGTCCGCCGGCCAGCGTGCCCTTCGGGGGTGCCGGGAGGCTGGGGTCGAGTTGGTGGGCGTACCAACGGCTGTGCTGGTTGTGGGAGTTCACCTCGCCGTAGCCGGTGACGTACGACATGTTCAGGGCGTTGCGGCCGAAGAGGTAGTCGATGCCCTGGAGGGCGCCGTCACGGTACTTGGTGCCGCCGGTGATGTCGTAGGCGGTGGCGATGACGATGCCGTTGTGCAGGATCTGGTGGTTGGAGCCCCAGTCGTAGAGGTTGTCGGTCGGGGCGTACGGCATGCCGTAGGCCTCGGACTTGAGGGTCGCGAGGTAGCCGTCGGCGCCCTTGACCACCGACTGGCGGACCTTGTCCCGGCCGGGCAGCTTGCTGGGGACGGTCGCCAGATCCAGGCGGGCCGCCGCCGCGGTGCGGGCCCAGTCGTAGCCGAGGGGGCCGAAGATGTCGGCGGTGTGCACGGGCGAGGCCAGGACGTAGTCGGCGAAGGCCTTCTCGCCCGTGGTGAGGTACAGCTCGGCCGCCGCCCAGTAGAACTCGTCGGTGACGTCGCTGTCGGGGTAGGCACCGCCGCCGGTGCCGTCGTTCGGGTCGGCGTAGACGGCCGGGTGGGCGAGGGCCGCGGTCCAGGCCTTGCGGGCGGCGGCGAGGGTCCGGGTGGCGAACTCCTTGTCGTAGGGCCGGTACAGACGGGCCGCCTGGGCCGCCGTCGCCGCCAGGTTGAGGGTCGCGGCGGTGTTCGCGGGGTGCAGCTCGCGCTTCTGCGGGTCGTCGCTCGGCAGCAGCGGCAGGCCCGTCCACGTCTCGTCGTGGATCTTGTGATGGGCCATCCCGGCCAGCGGCTGTCCGTCCGGCACCTGCATCTTCAGCAGGAACTCCAGCTCCCAGCGCGCCTCGTCGAGGATGTCCGGCACCTTGTTACCGCTCTCCGGGATGGCGAGCGTGCCGTCGCCGAGCTTCCAGGGCCGCCCGGTGCGGGCGTGCAGGGCGCGCTCGTACGTGCTCAGCAGCTCCCAGGTGGAGATGCCGCCGTTGACGACGTACTTGCCGTGGTCGCCGGCGTCGTACCAGCCGCCGGTGACATCGAGGCGGTAGTCGCAGACGCCGGGCTGGCAGGGCACGTTGCCGTCGCCCTGGTTGGGCGCCACGTCGACATGGCCGGCGGCGCGGCCGTAGCCCGGGCGCAGGTCGTCGCGTATCGCGATGCCGCTGCGCTGTGTGTAGTAGTACTTCAGCGCGTCGAGGCGGAGCTGGTCATAGGCGCTGGTGCCGATGTCGAAGGGGCGGCTGGTCTCGCCGTCGGCGACCAGGGTGAAGTCCTTGCCCGGCTTCTTGTAGGCGCCGAAGTCGATCGAGTGGACGTTCTGCGCGGAGGAGGCGTCGGTGCCGCGCGGCAGGGTCGAGCCGTGGGCGACCACGGTTCCGGCGGCGTTCTTGAGCTGCCAGGGCAGTTTCGTGGTCGCGTCCGTCACCAGGGTGGCGTTCTTGGGCCCGGCCGGCAGATAGGCGACCTGGTTGACGCGGACCCGGGGCCCGGTGTCCGGCTCGTACACCTCGGGCGGCACCCCGCCCAGCAGCGAGGCGTTGTCCAGGCAGAACCGCCAGGCGTCCGCACTGCCGCCGACCTGGAAGCCGACCTGGGCCTGGGTGGTGTCGACGGGCGAGGTGAAGGTATAGGAGTAGGTGTCGCCCGAGACGCTGAGCTGCGGACTGACCTCGAAGTAGGTGTCGTACGGGGCCACTTGGAGGCCGACGATCGCGCGTACGACGTGTCCGGCGGGCGAACCGTTCGCGGTGAAGCCGAACTTGTACGACTCCCCCTTCACCAGGGTGACGTCGTTCTGACCCACAGCGGCGTCCCAGCGGTTGGCCGTGCCCCCCGGCACGTCCGCGCACAGCTGCCCCTCGGACAGGCCCGCGGTGACATTGCTGGTCGTCCACCACGGCTCTGTGGTGGTGTCGAAGGTGCCGTTCTTGAGCTGCTCGACCTCGTCGGCCGCGGCCGGGGCGGTGGGTGCGGCAACCAGCACCGCACCCAGCAGGGCCGTCAGGGACAACAGGGCGGTTGTGCGTCTTTTCACGTCCGGGCTCCTCGGTGAGCTACGGGCGGCGCTCTCCATGGGAGCGCTCCCAATAGACGGTCGACGGCCCATGTTTGTTGTAGTCATGACACCCGTCAACGGTCCGGACAGGACCGATTCCCAGCCGGACTGTGTTCTGCTCCTCGGGGCCCAGAAGTACTCACAACTGATCGTGAACACACAGAGTGTGACGCCGTGCCACACAGGACCGTCAAGGGTGCGGGGGGAGACAGCCGCCCCAGGCGTCACGACGGCCGGTTGTCGCTGCCCCGCCGTGCCGTCCGGGGCCCTGGGGGTTCCCGTCCGCGCGCGTGCGTGACGGACTAGGCTGGAACTCAAGTGACGCGCCTGTTCACTGTGAGTGTCCGCGATGGAGTGGCGACGATGAGCCCGGACTACCCGTTCGACGATGCCGCGACGGCACGGGCTGTCATCGACGACCACGGCACGGTCCGGGAGTGGAACCGCGGCGCCGAGCGTCTGCTGGGGCGTCCGGCCGCCGACGTCGTGGGGCGTCCGGCGGCGAACCTGCTGGTCGGCCAGGAGCCCGCCGCGGTCTTCGCGCCCGACGGACCCCGCTGGGACGGCGTCGTCACGCTCCGCCACCACGACGGCAGCGCGCTGTCCGTGTGGCTGCTGGCCCACCACCGGCGCTCCCAGGACGGCACGCCGGGCGACTGGCTCGTCGTCACCCCGCTGGAGGGCGGTGGGCCGCGGTCCCCGGAGGACCCGCTGGCCACGGCAGCCCTCGTGCAGTCGCCCTGCGCCGTCGCCGTCTACGACGAGCGGCTGCGGCTGAGCCGGATCAACGACGCCATGGGTGAGGTCATCGGACTGCCCGAGGAGCGCATCCGGGGCCTGCGCCTGTCGGAGATCGGCGGCCGGCCGCAGAGCGCGGAACTGGAGGGGCATCTGCTGCGGGTGCTCGCCTCGGGCCGCGCCGAGGACATCCAGACGTACACGCGCACCGGCGGCGAGGACCGGGCGCACGCGTGGCTGGCCCGGATGGCCCCGGTGACCGACGCCGAGGGGCGGGTGCGGGGTGTGTGCCTGGCGGCGCACGACTTCACCGAGAACTACCTGGCCCGCGAGCGGCTTCAGCTGGTGAACGAGGCGAGCGTCCGCATCGGCACCACCCTCGACGTCACCCGGACGGCCCAGGAGCTCGCGGAGGTCTGCGTCCCCGCCCTGGCCGACTTCGTCAGCGTCGACCTGCTGGACCCGCACGAGAACGGCGACCCGCCACCCGCGCTCACCGCACCGGTCGGACTGCGCCGCGCCGCGCACCAGTCGGTCAACCCCGGCAGCCCCGAGGCCGTCGTCAAGCCCGGCCAGCTGGAGCCGTACCCGGCCGGCTCGCCCCAGGCGGACTCCCTGGTCGCGGGGCGCACCATCGTCGCCACCGTGGCCTCCGGTGTGCTGGACGAATGGCTGTCCTGGGACCAGGCGCGCAGCGAGCGGGTCCAGGAGTACGGCATCCACTCGACGATGTCCGTGCCGATCCAGGCCCGCGGTCTGACCCTGGGCGTGGCCGTGCTGACGCGGTTCCGGCGGCCCGACCCCTTCACGCCGGACGACGTACTGCTGGCCGAGGAGGTGACGGCCCGCGCGGCCGTCTGCATCGACAACGCCCGCCGCTTCTCCCGTGAGCGGGAGACCGCGCTCGCCCTTCAGCGCAGCCTGCTGCCCCGCTCGCTGCCGCGGACCGCCGCCGTGGCGGCGGCCTCGCGCTATCTGCCGGCGGCGCGGGCCGGGGTGGGCGGCGACTGGTTCGATGTCATCCCGCTGTCCGGGATGCGGGTCGCGATGGTCGTCGGGGACGTCGTCGGGCACGGCATCCAGGCCTCCGCCACGATGGGCCGGCTGCGCACCGCGGTCCGCACCCTCGCCGACATCGACCTCGCCCCGGACGAGCTGCTCACCCACCTCGACGACCTCGTCGTACGGCTGTCCGCGGAGGCCGGTGGCGAGGGCAGCCCCGGTGAGGTGGGGGCCACGTGTCTGTACGCCGTGTACGACCCGGTGTCGCGGCGCTGCACCCTGGCCCGCGCCGGGCATCCCGCGCCGGTGCTGGTCCCGCCCGGCGGCGCGCCCGAGTCCGTCGAGCTGCCCTCCGGTCCGCCGCTGGGGGTGGGCGGGCTGCCCTTCGAGTCCGCCGAGCTGGAGCTGCGCGAGGGCACGGTCCTGTCGTTCTTCACGGACGGTCTGATCGAGTCGCGTGAGCGGGACGCGGACGCCGGTCGCGCACAGCTGTGCGACGCCCTGTCGTCGTACGCGGACTCGCTGGAGGAGACCTGCGACCGGGTCCTCAACACCCTGCTCCCGGCGGGCGGTTCCACCGACGACGTGGCGCTGCTGCTGGCCCGCACCCGGGGGCTGCCCGCCTCCCAGGTGTCGACCTGGCACATCCCCGCCGACCCGGCGCTGGTCGCCCCGATCCGCAAGCAGGTCGTCGATCAGCTCGGCACCTGGGATCTGCTGGAGGCCTCCTTCACGGCGGAGCTGGTGGTGAGCGAGCTGGTCACCAACGCCATCCGGTACGGCGCGCACCCCATCCGGCTGCGGCTCATCCACGACGAGACCACGCTGATCTGCGAGGTCTCCGACACCAGCCACACGGCCCCGCATCTGCGCCGCGCCAAGACCTGGGACGAGGGCGGCCGTGGACTGCTGCTGGTCGCCCAGCTCACCCAGCGGTGGGGCAGCCGGCACACCACCGAGGGCAAGACGATCTGGGCCGAGATCGGCCTGATCGAGGAGGACGACTGAGCACGCCCGCTCAGTCCCGGCCGGCCAGCCACGGCCGCACCTGCCGGCGCGCCTCGTGCAGCCGCGACTTGAACGTGCCCAGCGGCACCCCGACCCGCTCGGCGGCCTCGGCGTACTCCAGCTGGCAGATGTCGCGGTAGACCAACGGGCCCACCAGGTGCGGGTGTTCGCGCTCCAGCCGCTCCAGTGCCTCCAGCAGGTCGACACGGGAACCGGCGATGACGCTGGTGGTGCGCGGGTCGACGTGCTGCGCGGCGTCGATCGGGGCGGGCTGCTCGGCCGAACGGCGTCTGAGTTCGCGGTACTTCTGCCGGGCGCAGTTGGCGACGACCGTGTACAGCCAGGTGCTGAAGCGGCTGCGCCCCTCGAACGTGCCGATCTTCCGGGCGACTTGGAGCAGCACGTCCTGTGCGGCCTCCTCCGCGTCCTCACGGCAGGGCAGGAACCGCCCGCAGCGCCGGACCACTTCGGGCCGGATCGCCGCGAGCAGCTCGTCCAGCGCGGCCTTGTCCCCCGCCGCGGCACGCGGGGCGAGCTCCTCGGTCGAGGACGGCACGGACCGCTCCCCTCGCTGTGGATCGCAGGGCAGGCATGATAGTCGTATGCACTCCGTCGAGCGCATCGGCCGCTACCGGATAGAACGCCCCCTGGGCACGGGCGCGTTCGGGACCGTCTGGCTCGCGCACGACGACACACTGGACGCGCCGGTGGCCGTGAAGGTCCTCGCCGACAACTGGTCGCACCGGCTCGACGTCCGCGAACGGTTCCTGTCCGAGGCGCGGTTGCTGCGCCGGGCCGGTTCACGGCGGGTGGTGCAGGTCTACGACATCGGTGAACTGCCCGACGGCAGACCGTACTTCGTGATGGAGTATGCCGACGGCGGCACCCTCGCCGACCTGCTCGACGACGGCCCGCTCCCCGTCGCGGAGGCACTGCGGCTCACCGCTCTCGCGGCCCGCGGCGCGGACGCGCTGCACGAGGCGGGGATCGTGCACCGGGACATCAAGCCGTCCAACCTGCTGCTGCGCACCGGCCCGGACGGCACCCGGCAGGTGCTGCTCGCCGACCTCGGCCTGGCCAAGACACTCGCGGAGGCGTCGGGGCTGACGCTGGCCGCGGGTTCGGCGGGGTACCGGCCGCCGGAACAGGCCGAGCCGGGCGCGGGCATCGACGCGCGGGCCGATGTGTACAGCCTGGGCGCGGTCGGCTACCACCTGGTCACCGGCGCGGTGCCGGGGGCGCCGGGCAAGGTCGTACGGCCCGACCGGCTGCGTCCCGGCCTGGATCCCGGCGTCCGGCGGGCCCTGACGCGGGCGCTGCGGCCGGACCGGGAGCGGCGCTGGCCCGACGCCCGGGCTCTCGCCGAGGAGCTGGAGCGGCTGGCGTCGGGCCCGCGGCCCCGGCGGCGCCACCGGGTGCTGGTCCTGGTCTCGGGGCTGGCGGTGGCCGGCGTGACCCTCGCGCTGATGGACCGCGGGTCGGCGTCGGCCGAGCTGCGCGTGGCGGACGCGACGGGCCGGGTGACCGCCGAGGTGCCCGTCGGGTGGGGTCGGCAGCTGCGCGACTCGGGCTGGGATCCGGGGACGCTCGGGCTGCCCGCCGGGCACCGGCCGGGGTTCGTCGTCGCGGACGACCTGGCGAAGTGGCAGGACCTGGGCGCCGACGTCAACGGCGTGTTCGTCGGCCTGGTCGGGGAGGGCGATGTCACGGCCCTGGTGAACGCCCTCGCCCATCCCGGCTGTCACTACGACGGGGCTCGTGACCACACCCTGGACGAGTGGTTCGGCCGGGTGCGGACCTGGAGCGACTGCCCGGGCGGCGGTTCCGTCGTGGAGGCCGGGCTGACTCCCCCGGACGGCGGCGGGCAGCCGCAGGTGTACGTGCAGATCCGGCAGGACGGCGGGCCCGAGGACGTCCGGGGTGTCCTCGGCTCGGTGCGGGTGGGCGGCTGATCCCGCGAACTTTTCCGGCCGGGTCCGCATCGGACCTTCATGACGGGGCACACCGCGTCGTACGAGGAGTGTGGAGAGTCATGGCGAACACCTACCGATGGGCTCCGCTGGTGAGCGCGCTCGCGCTGCTGGGGCTGCTGACCGCCTGCGGCGACGGCGGGGACTCGGCGTCCGCCCCCGAGACCCTGCCCGGCACGGCGGCCCCCGCCACCAGCGACGGCACGACGGCCACCCCCTCCGACGAACCCACGCCCACGCCCACGAGCTCGACGCCCTCCCCCGCCGCCGGCACCGCCACCGGCGACGGCGGCACCCGCTGTCACACCTCCGAGCTGGAGGCCACGCTCGGCCGCAACGACCCGGGGGCCGGGCAGGAGAACTTCCCGCTGATCCTGACGAACACCTCGTCCCGTACCTGCACCGTGCACGGCTATCCGGGCGCCGCCTTCGTCGACGCGTCCGGCAAGCAGCTGGGCCCGGACCCGAAGCGCACGCCCGGCACGGCGACCACCGTGAAGCTGGCGCCGGGGCAGAACACCTGGTCCGGGATCACCTTCGCCAACCCGGAGATCAGCGGCGCCCGTACCGCCAACCCGGACGCGCTGCTGGTGACCCCGCCGGACGAGCGGGACCCGCTGAAGATCTCGTGGTCGGCCGGTGAGGTGCCGGTGTCCGGCAACGAGTCCACGGTGTTCATCACGGTGTTCGACCGGGGGCCCGGGGCCTGAGCCGGGGTTCGGCCAGGGGCCCGGGGGACCGAGCACACCCGTTCGGCTGGTTTCATTGAAAGGCACGGCCCCACCACGCTTCGAAGGACCACCCCCCTGAACACCCCGCTCGCCGAAACCCTGTCCATAGCGCTGCTCGTCGCCGTACTCGCCTGGGCCGTCGTCCGCCCCAAGGGGCTGCCCGAGGCGGTGCTCGCGGTCCCGGCGGCGGGGCTGGCCGTCGCAACCGGAGCGATCTCCCCGGAGCACGCGTGGGCGGAGATCGAGCGGCTCGGGCCGGTGGTCGGCTTCCTGGCCGCGGTGCTGGTGCTCGCCCACTTCTGTGACGTCGAGGGGCTCTTCCGGGCGTGCGGGGCGTGGATGGCCCGCCGCTCCGCGGGGCGCCCCGGGCGGCTGCTGACGGCGGTGTTCGTCCTGGCCTCGGCGATCACGGCCGTGCTCAGCCTGGACGCCACGGTGGTGCTGCTCACGCCGGTCGTGCTGGCCACCGCCGCCCGTAGCGGCGTCCGCGCCAAGCCGCACCTCTACGCCTGCGCCCATCTGTCGAACACGGCGTCCCTGCTGCTGCCGGTCTCCAATCTGACCAACCTGCTGGCGTTCGCGGCGAGCGGGCTGAGCTTCACCCGGTTCGCGGCGCTGATGGCGCTGCCGTGGCTGGTCGCGATCGGTGCCGAGTACCTGTTGTTCCGGCGCTTCTTCGCGGACGACCTCAAGGCGGTGGACGCCGGTCCCGACACCGGCGAGGCGCCCGAGCTGCCGGTGTTCGCGCTCGTCACCGTGGGCTGCACGCTCGCCGGGTTCGTCGTGGCGTCCGCGGTCGGCGTCGAACCCGCGTGGGTCGCGCTCGTGGGCGCGCTGGTCATGGCGGGTCGCGCGCTCGTACGCCGTCAGGCCACCCCGGTCGCGGTGGTGCAGTCGGCAGCGCCGGGATTCCTGGCGTTCGTGCTGGCGCTCGGCGTCGTCGTGCGCGCGGTCGTGGACAACGGCCTCGCCGACGCGCTGCGGCACGTCCTCCCCGAGGGCTCCGGACTGCTCGCCCTGCTCGGGATCGCGGCGCTGGCCGCCGTCCTGGCCAACCTGATCAACAATCTGCCCGCGGTCCTGGTCCTGCTGCCGCTCACCGCCGCAGGCGGTCCCGGGGCGGTGCTCGCGGTGCTGATCGGGGTGAACATCGGCCCCAACCTGACGTACGCCGGATCCCTCGCCACGCTGCTGTGGCGGCGGATCGTGCAGCGCCACGGGCAGCGGGTCGAGCTCGGGGAGTTCACCCGCCTCGGGCTGCTCGCCGTCCCGGCCGCGCTGGTGCCGGCCACGCTGGCGCTCTGGGCGTCGCTCCAGGTCATCGGGGTGTGAGGGCGGGTCGGCGCGGTCGGTCAGCGTCCACCGCCGTTGCCGCCGTACCCGTAGCCGCCGTACCCCCCGTATCCGTAGCCGTAGCCGCCGCCGTACCCGTACCCGCCGCCGTAGTCGCCGCCGTTCTGGCCGTCCCACGAGCAGTTCGAGTAGTAGTAGCAGGGCACGCCGCTGGGATACGCGCTCGTCGGTGTGGGCTGTGCGGTCGACGCCGAGGGCGACGGTGACGGCGTCGGTGCGGACTTCGTCGACGGCTGCGGCGCTGGTGGGGCGGCGGGCTTCTCGGGCGTGGGGTCGCTCTCCGCGTCCCAGTTGACCACCGCCATCTGGAGGTCGGTCCGCGAGGTGTCGAACGCCCAGCGCTGGACAGCGATGTCATCGCGCGTCTTGAGGACCAGGGCGCCGGTGCCGTCGGTGGCCGCGGGCGTCAGGGCCAGGTCCTGGTCGGCGAGCGGTACGAGGTTGCCCTGGAGGGTGAAGTCGTAGCGGACGTACTTCGCGTCCGTCGTCCCGCCGGTGCACGGGGCCAGCCGTACCGAGTAGCCGAGGTGCGAGTCCAGGCACAGATCCGGGTCCACGGCGCTGCGCAGCACTCCCTCGTCGTCGTACGTCCACTGCTGGTCGCTCTTCGAGGAGCACTTGGCGAGCTCGGTCTCCGCGCCCGCGACGGCCTTCCCTCCGACGACGCCGATGCAGAGACCGGAGTCGACGTTGTGCAGCCGGCCGTGCAGGGTGCCCTCGCCCTGTTCGCCGGCCCCGGCCCAGGACGGGTCGGACGAGGCGGATCTGCCGGTGTCGGTGCCGGGCGTCTCGGAGGCCTGGGTGCCGTCGGCATGGGTGTCGTCGCCGTCGCCGAGGGCGGACCACAGGACCAGCGGGAGGACGACCAGCGCGCTGACGGTGACGACGGCCGCGGCGAGGTTGCGGCGCCGGGCGGCGGCGCGGCGGGCGGCCTTGCGGGCGGTGCGCGAGGGGCAGGCGCGGCGGGCGGCGCGCGGGGCGGTGGGGGGCGTGCCCGGGGATTGGTTCGCCGATCCGCTCGGGGACATGTGAGGCGCCACGCCCGGGGGTATGTGAGGCGGCATGCCGGGAGGCGTGGGGGGCATCGCGCCGGGAGGCATGGGGGACGTCGCGCCCGCAGGCATGGGGGACTTCGTGCCCCCCGCATCCATGTGAGCCGTCGCGTTCGCGGGCACGTCGGGCGCCCCGCTCGGCGGCACGTCGAAGAAGGACTCGCCCGCGACGGCGGCGGGCCGGGACCGGGGCTGTGGCGGTATCCCCGCCAGCAGCTGCTCCCGGGCGAACCGCCGGGTGTCCGCGTAGGCCCGGCCGCCCCACCCGAGCACCGCTTCGGCGAGGGCGACGCCGAGGCTGTCGTTGAACTGGTGGAGCTGGTCGGCGGTGTGCCGGCAGTGCTGGCAGCGGTCCAGGTGGGCACGGAGGTCGGGGTCGATGTGGACACCGCCGCGGCGGTAGGTGACGTCGAGCATCCTCGCGTAGGTGCGGCACTCCTGTTCCGGGGCGAGTTCGCGGTGGACGTGGAGGCACTCCTCGCGCAACCGCTCGCGGGCGCGCCCGAGTTCGACGAGGGCGTCCTCCCCGTCCAGGCCCAACAGGGCGGCCGGGATCTCGATCGGCTCGGCCTCGACCTCGTTGTGCCAGAGGAGGCAGCGGGCCGACTGGGGCAGCCGCTGGAACGCGCCGGACAGCAGGCGCCGGTCGGAGGGCGGCAGCAGCCGGGCGGCGATCCGGTCGCCCTCGGCGGCCCCGGAGCGCAGCTCGGGGTGGAGCTGCTCACGTCTGCGGTCGGTGTCCCACTCGGCGGCGACTCGGCGCACGGTGACCAGGAGTTGGGGGCGCCAGGCGGCCGTCGGTCCGTTCTGTCGCAGAGTTTCCCCGAATAGCCGGGTGAAGGCCGCGGTGGTGAGCATTCCGGCGGAGCGCGGTCCGTCGGTGCACAGCCGGGCGTAGGCGAAGGCCGCTTCCCAGTGCCGGTCGAGGAGTTCGCCGACGGGGTGGAGCGCGGGAGTGGCTCCGGTCCACTTCTTCAGCTCGGCGCTGAGTTGTTCGTCCGTGGCGTCGGCATTCACGGCGGCATTCCTCCAAGGCACAAAACAAAAGTACATACCAAGGGGTATGCGGTTCAGGGGAGACTGTGCGCAACCTTTGCACAGGTCAGCGAGATGTAACAAGAGATCATTCGGTTTTGTGCATTGCGTGCGCAGCACACCCTATTGACGGCTCGTCAATATCCGGAGCCAATCCAAGACGCCTTATCGACACGGCTATTGGGAACGAGTTTCAGCACGCCCCGGCCGAAACCATTGAACAGCCACCCCACCACGCACAACACCGCTCCGCACCCCTCACGCGCCAACCATTGAGCCGCCCGCCCGGTACGCGCCGGGCGTCATACCGAATCGCTCCCGGAAGACGCGGTGGAAATGGAAGGGGCTCACGAACCCCGATGCCGCGGCGACCCGTTCCACGGGCAGGTCGGTGCCTTCGAGCAGCCTGGCGGCGTGCCGCAGCCGGGTCTCGCGCAGGGCCCGCATGGGCGACTGGCCGAGCTGCCGGGTGAACAGATGGGCCAGCCGGGACGGCGACAGCGCGACATGCGCGGCAAGGGAGTCCACGGTGTGCGGGGCCCCGGGGTCGGCGTCCAGCAGTTCCTGGACCCGGCGGACGCGCGGGTCGAGGCCGGGCCGGGGCAGCCGCTCCCGCGCTCCGGCCGCGGTCAGCAGCACGACCTCCTCCAGTGCGCACAGGGCGAGTTCACGGGCGGCGCTGTCGTGCGCCACGGCGATCCGCTCGTCCGGGTCGGCCGACGGTCGCTCCGCGCTCGGCCTGCGGGCGTCGGCGAGCATCCGCCGGAACGCCGCCCCGACCCGGTCATGGAGCGCGGCCGGGGTCGCGGGGACGACGTACATGCCGTCGCCGGTGCCGTACGGGCTCAGCCAGGGCAGCCACGAGGGGCGGGCCTGGCAGTGCACCCACCAGAACCGCCAGTGTTCCGCGCCCGGTTCGACGCCGTAGCCGTGCGGGACGCCGGGCGCGAGCACGACCAGGTCCCCCGCGGCGGCACTCGTGGTGGTCGCGCCCTGACGGAGGCGTCCGCGGCCGCCCGTGGTCCAGGTGAACAGCCAACTGTCCGAGCCCTGGGGCCGGTTGACGGCATAGCCCGGCGTTTCGTCGAAGCGTCCGAGCACCACGAGGCCCGGCGGCGGCGCGGGATCGCCGGGTGCAGCAGTCTCAGGCAGTCCGTCAGCGGTCACGGGCATCCTCCGGAGGTGTGCGGCTGCCTAGCGTGGCATGCGTAGGGCATTCGTACGAGGAGGCGACGCATGACAGTCACGGGCAGTACTCCGATCCTGAGCGAGGCCGGGCTGCGGCAGTTCCAGGAGGACGGCTTCACCGTCGTCCGCGGGTTGTTCGGGTACGACGAGATCGACCGGCTGTGTGCCGAGTTCGCGGCGCTGCACGCGGCGGGGCCGGTGCCGGGGCATTTCGAGCCGCGCGGGGGCGCCGATCCGCTGGGGGTGTATCCCCGGGTGATGCAGCCGCACGAGATCAACCCGGTGGCGCGGGACGTGCTGCTCGACGCGCGGCTGCGGGATGTGCTGGAGACGCTGTTCGGGGAGGAGGTGCTGGCCGCGCAGAGCATGTTCTACTTCAAGCCGCCGGGGGCGCGGGGGCAGGCGCTGCACCAGGACAACTTCTATCTGCGGGTCGAGCCGGGCACGTGTGTGGCGGCGTGGGTGGCGTGCGAGGCGATCGACCGGGAGAACGGCGGCCTGGAGGTCGTACCCGGGACGCATCGGATGGACCTGTTCTGCCCCGAGGAGGCGGACGAAGGGGTGTCGTTCGCGCGGGAGTACGTGCCGCCGCCGGCGGGGCTCGCGACGGTGCCGGTCGACATGGCGCCGGGGGACGTTCTGTTCTTCAACGGGAGTCTGGTGCACGGGTCGCAGCCGAACGCGAGCGCGGGGCGGTTCCGGCGGTCGTTCATCGGCCACTACGTGGGGAGTTCCACCGAGCGGATCGGGGAGTACTACCGGACGCTCACCATGCGCGGGGAACGCGTTCCGTTGGCGGAGAGCGAAGGCGCGGGTCCGTGCGGTACGGAGTTCGCACCGCACGGACCCCACTAGAAACGGACCCCCACTAGAAACGGACCGCACTGGAAACGGACCGCACTGGAAACGATCAATGCCCCACGATCGGGTGTGCCGTATAGGGCTGCTCCAGTTCCTCGATCTCCTTCTCGCTGAGCTCCAGTTCCACCGCCGCCACCGCGTCCTCGATGTGATGCGGCTTGGCGGCGCCCACGATCGGGGCCGCCACCGTGTCCTGGTGCAGCAGCCAGGCGAGGGCGACCTGAGCACGGGGTACGCCTCGGTCGTCGGCGATACGCGTGACGGCCTCGACGATGGTGCGGTCGCTCTCCAGGTAGAGGCGGCCGCCGAAGTTGTCGTTGGCGCTGCGCTCGGTGACGGTGCCCCAGTCGCGGGTGAGGCGGCCACGGGCCAGCGGGCTCCAGGGCAGCGCGCTCACGCCCTGGTCCGCGCACAGGGGCAGCATCTCGCGCTCCTCCTCGCGGTAGAGGAGGTTGTAGTGGTTCTGCATGGAGACGAACTTGGTCCAGCCGTGCCGCTCGGCCGTGTACTGCATCTTGGAGAACTGCCAGGCGTACATCGAACTGGCCCCGAGATAGCGGACCTTGCCCGCCTTCACCAGGTCGTGCAGCGCCTCCATCGTCTCCTCGACGGGGGTGTGCGGGTCGTAGCGGTGGATCTGGTAGAGGTCGACGTAGTCGGTGCCGAGCCGGCTCAGACTGTGGTCGATCTCCTGCATGATCGCCTTGCGGGAGAGCCCGGCGGCGTTCTGTCCGGTCCGCATCCGGCCGTTCACCTTGGTCGCGAGGACGATCTCGTCGCGGTGGGCGAACTCCCGCAGCGCTCTGCCGACGATCTCCTCGCTGGTGCCGTCGGAGTACACGTTCGCCGTGTCGAAGAAGTTGACGCCGGCCTCCAGCGCCTGCCGGATCAGCGGACGTGACGCCTCCTCGTCGAGGGTCCACTCGTGCACGCCGCGGTCGGGCAGGCCGTAGGTCATGCACCCCAGACAGATCCGCGACACGTCCAGGCCGGTCGAACCGAGCTTCACGTACTGCATCGTTGCTGCTCCTGCCTTTCCGGGTGGTCAGAAGGGGAGCGTACGACCTTCCCACCGCTCGGGGCTTTCTGTTGCCCGGCTGTGAACGCCTGAGCCGTTCCAGGGACACGACTCGCCCCTAATTGGTTGAATGACCGGACTTCACCAAAACTCCAGACCGCCCGCACATCCGGGCCTTCCTGAAGGGCGTTCGCGTGATCCTCAAGGGGCGGGTCAGGGAACGGAAAGAGCTCGAAGGCCTGGTGTCGGCCCTGCGGGAGGGGCTGAGCAGGGTGGTCATGGTGCGCGGTGACGCCGGGATCGGGAAGACGGCGCTGCTCGACCACGCGGCCGCGGAGGGAGCGGATCTGCGGGTGCTCAGGGTCGCGGGGGTGGAGTCGGAGTCCGGTTTCCCGTTCGCCGCGCTGCACCGGCTGCTGGTGCCGGTGCTGGACGGGCTCAAGGAACCGGGCGCGCTGCCCGACGCCCAGCACGCGGCGCTGCGGGTGGCGTGCGGGCTGGCCGACGGTCCGGCGCCTGACCGCTTCCTGGTGGGGCTCGCGACCCTCACCCTCCTCGCGGAGGCGGCGAAACGGCGGCCCGTGCTGGCCTGCGTGGACGACGCGCAGTGGCTCGACGAGGAGTCCCTCGCCGTGCTCGCGTTCGTGGGCCGCCGGGTGCACGCGGAGGGCGTCGGGCTGCTGTTCGCGGCGCGGACCGGGTTCGAGGCGCCCGCGGGTCTGCCGGTCACCGAAGTCGCCGGTCTGGAGGAGCCGTTCGCGCTGGAGCTGCTCCGGGAGACGGTGGAGGGACCGCTCGACTCCCGGGTCGCGGCACGCATCGTGGCGGCGACCGCGGGCAACCCGCTCGCCCTCGCCGACCTCGGCCAGGAGCTGACCGCCGACCAGCTCTCCGGCTCGCTCGCGCTGCCCGAACCGCTGCCCGTGGGCGGTCGGTTGGAGGAGCACTATCTGCGTCAGGTGCGTGCGCTGCCGGTCGATACCCGGACCTGGCTGCTGCTCGCCGCCGCCGAGCCGGGCGGCGACCTCGGATACGTCACGGCCGCCGCGCGCCGGCTCGGTGTCGGCCCCGCGGCCTCCGGTCCCGCCGAGGCCGCCCGGCTCGTGGTGGTGCGCTCCGCCGCGGAGTTCCGGCATCCGCTGGTGCGGTCCGCGGTGTACGGCGGGGCCACCAGCGTCGAGCGCGGGCGGGCGCACGAGGCACTGGCCGCTGTCACCGACCGCCCGGTGGACTCCGACCGGCGGGCCTGGCACCTCGCCGCGGCCGCGATCGGTCCGACGGCCGCCGTGGCCGCGGAGGTGGAGCGCGCCGCCGACCGGGCGGGCGCCCGGGGCGGTTTCGCGGCCCGCGCCACCTTTCTGACCAGGGCGGCCGAACTCACCCCCGAGGGCGCCCCGCGCGCCGAGCGACTGCTCGCGGCGGCCGAGGCCGCACTGGCCGCGGGAGCGGCGCTTCAGTCCGAGGCGCTCCTCGACGCGATCGACATCGCCTTCCTCGACGACACCCAGCGCGGACGGGCCCTGCTCGTGCGCGCCCACGCGACGTACGCGCTGGGCGACGCCGGTTCGTTCGCGCTGGCTCCGGCCCTGTGTCTGCGGGCCGCACGGTATCTCGCCGCGCGGGAACCGGAGCTCGCCCGGGAGGCGCTGCTGCGGGCCGCCGACCGGGCCGTCACCGCGGAGCACCTGATCCGCGACACCACCGTGGCCGAGATCGCCCGGGCCATCGACGACCTGCTGCCCCGCGCGAGTCCCGCCACCGGCGGCGACCTGGTGCTGCGGGCGTTCGCCGTGCTGGTCACCGACGGTTACACGGCGGCCGTGCCCCACATGCGCCGCGCGCACGCGTACGTGCTCGACCCCGGGGTCCCTGACGAGGAGGTGCTGCGCACCTACCAGCCGACCATCACGCTGACGATGATGCTCTGGGACGAACAGGCGCAGAGCGCGGTCATGGCGCGCGCCACGGACATCGCCCGCCGCACCGGCGCCCTGTTCGAACTGGACAGCGCCCTGTACTGCACGGTCATGCACGAGACCAACCTGGGCCAGCTCGCGGTGGCGGACGACACGCTCGCCCAGGGCACCCAGATCCGCGCGGCGATCGGCGCCACCGACGACATGTGGGCGCTGTACCGGCATCCGGAGCTTCTCGGCTGGCACGCCGACGCCCAGGACCTGGAGGCGGTGCTGCACGGGTCGATGGAGGCCAGTACCTGGCTGGGTATCGGCGCGGTCGAGTCGATCGCCCGGATCGGGATGGCGATCCTCGCCCTGGGGCGGAGCGACTACGCCCGGGCCCGCACCCTCACCCACGAGCTCACCGGGCACGACGTGCTCGGCGTGCACTCCCGGCTGCTCCCCGCGCTGATCGAGGCGGCCGTCCGCTGCGGCGACCGTGTCCTGGCGACGGCGACCCTGCGCACCCTCAGCTCCCGCGCCACGGCCACCGGCACCCCTTGGAGCCTCGGTCTGCTGGCGCGCTGCGAGGCCCTGCTCGCCACCGCCGCCGACGCGGAACCCCTGTACCGCAAGGCGATCGCCCTGCTCTCCGGCACCCGCGCCCGCGCCGACCTCGCCGTCGCCCATCTCCACTACGGCGAGTGGCTGCGCCGCCGCAAACGCCGCAAGGACGCCCGCGAACAGCTGCGCAGCGCCTGGGAGTTGTTCGACGGGATGCGGGCCACGGCGTACGCGGCCCGGGCGGCCCAGGAGCTGGCCGCGACCGGGGAGAGCCCGGCCCGGACGACGGGCGGGGAGCCGAGCGCGCTCACCCCGCAGGAGCTCGCCATCGCCCGGCTCGCCCGGGGCGGCGCGACCAACGCCGAGATCGCCGCGCAGCTGTTCATCAGCGCGAGCACCGTCGACTACCACCTCCGGAAGATCTTCCGGAAGCTCGACGTACGGTCCCGGCGGCAGCTCAGAGAGATGCCCGGACTCTGAGCCCGGTCACGACTACGCGTTCCACGGGATTCGGGCGCCGGGCGCCCCGGACGAGGATCGGCGGGTCGGACAACGTCTCGCAGACGGGAGCGCTCCATGCCGTACGTCACCGCAGCCGACGGAGCCGAGATCTTCTACAAGGACTGGGGCCAGGGCCGCCCGGTCGTGCTCAGTCACGGCTGGCCGCTGAGCTCCGACAGCTGGGAGGCCCAGCAGCTGTACCTCGCCACCCACGGCTTCCGTGTCATCGCGCACGACCGGCGCGGCCACGGCCGGTCCACCCAGACCTGGCACGGCAACGAGATGAACACCTACGCCGATGACCTCGCCACCCTGATCGACACGCTCGACCTGCGGGACGTCACCCTCATCGGCTTCTCCACGGGCGGCGGCGAGGTGGCCCGCTATGTGGGCCGGCACGGCACCGGCCGGATCGCCCAGCTGGTCCTGGTCTCCGCCGTGCCGCCGTTCATGCTCAGGACCGAGGACAACCCGGGCGGTGTGCCGATCGAGGTGTTCGACGGGATCCGCGCGGGTTCGCTCGCCGACCGGTCGCAGCTGTACCGGGATCTGGCCGACGGGCCGTTCTTCGGCAACAACCGGCCCGGTGCCGAGGTCTCCCAGGGCGCTCGGGACGCCTTCTGGAGGCAGGGGCTCCAGGCCGGACACCGCAACGCCTACGAGTGCGTCGCGGCCTTCTCGGCCACCGACTTCCGCCCCGACCTGGACGCCTTCGACGTACCGACGCTGGTGATCCACGGCGACGACGACCAGGTGGTGCCCTTCGATGTGGGCGGCAAGGCGTCGGCGGCGCGGGTCAAGAACGCCACGCTGAAGGTCTACGCGGGCGCCCCGCACGGCATCACCGACACGCACAAGGACCAGCTGAACGCCGACCTGCTGGACTTCCTCAACTCCTGACCCCGGAAGGAACTCCTCGAGCATGGTCTCCGAAAGCCAGTCCCGCCGCCGTGTGCTGGGCGGTCTCGCCGCGGCGGGCGGCGCGCTCGCCCTCGGCACGACGCCGACGCCCGCCGCGGCCGTCTCCGGCGCCAGACCGACGATCGTCCTCGTGCACGGCGTGTTCGCGGACGCGTCCGGCTGGAACGAGGTCAACTCCCGCCTTCTGAAGGCGGGTTACGACGTCATCGCCCCGGCCAACCCGCTGCGCGACCTCGCCGGGGACGCGGCGTACGTCTCCAGTGTCGTCGCCACGTTCCCCGGCCCGGTCATCCTGGTCGGCCATTCCTACGGCGGCGAGGTCATCACCAACGCGGCGCTCGCCAACCCGAACGTCAAGGCGCTGGTGTACGTAGCCGCGTTCGCGCCCGACCAGGGCGAGACCGCGCTGGACCTCGCCGGGAAGTACCCCGGCAGCCAGTTGCCGGGCGCACTGGTGACCAAGCCGTATCCGGTCCCCGGCAGCACCGACCCCGGCATCGACGGCTACATCGACCCGGCGAAGTTCCACGACGTGTTCGCCCAGGACCTGCCCCGCTCGCTGACCCGGGTGATGGCGGTGGCCCAACGCCCGGGCAGCCTCGGTGGGTTGGGCTCTCCCAGCGGCGTACCGGCCTGGAAGTCGCTGCCGTCGTGGTACGTGGTCGCCGGCGCCGACCGGGTCATCCCGCCCGCGGCGCAGCGGTTCATGGCCGGGCGGGCCGGGAGCAGGGCCGTCGAGGTCAAGGGGGCCTCGCACGTCGTGATGATGTCGCACCCGGGCGCGGTCGTCCGGCAGATCGAGGCCGCGCACCGCGCCACCCGTTGACCTCCGAAGGAGGGGCCATGAGCGCTCCGGACACCATCGTCCTCATCCACGGCTTCTGGGTCACCCCACGGAGTTGGGAGCAGTGGACCGCCCACTACGAGAAGCGCGGCTATCGCGTCCTCACCCCGGCCTACCCCGGTTTCGAGGTGGAGGTCGAGTCGCTCAACGCCGATCCGGCGCCGATCGAGAAGGTCACCGTCCCGCAGATCCTCGACAGCCTGGAGACCCTGGTGCGCGGTCTGGACCGGCCGCCCCTGCTCATCGGCCACTCCGCGGGCGGTGTCTTCGTCCAGCTCCTGCTCGACCGGGGGCTCGGGGCGGCGGGGGTCGCCCTCAACTCGGCGCCCACGGAAGGCGTCGCGGTGGTGCCGCTGACCCAGATCAAGGCGGCGTTCCCGGTGCTGAAGAACCCGGCCAACCGGCACCGGGCGGTCGGGCTGACCTTCGAGCAGTGGCACTACGCCTTCACCAACACGTTCCCGGAGGAGGAGTCCCGCGCGCTGTACCAGCGGTACGCGGTCCCCGCGTCCGGGAGCATCTTCTGGGACAGCGCCCTGGCGACCCTGCGGCCCGGCCACCAGAGCACGTACGTGAACTACCACAACGACGACCGCGCGCCCCTGTTGTTCGTCTCGGGTGAGCAGGACCATCTGATGCCGCCCAAGGTGCAGCAGTCCAACGCCCGGCACTACAAGTCGGACACCGTCACCGAGGTCAAGGAGTTCGCGGGCCGGCCGCATCTGCTGCCCGCCGCGCCCGGCTGGGAGGAGGTCGCGGACGTCGCCCTCGACTGGGCCGTCTCGCACGCCAAGTAGCCCACCGTCCGGGGCGGTTGCCGCGCCGCCGCCCCGGACTTCCGGAAGGGACCGTCGTATGACCGGGATCCGCATCACGCACATCGGCGGTCCGACCACGCTCATCGAGGCCGCCGGCTGGCGGCTGCTGACGGACCCCACGTTCGATCCGCCCGGCCGCCGCTACTCCTTCGGCTGGGGCACCTCGTCCCGCAAGACCGCGGGCCCGGCCGTCCCGGCGGCCGAACTCCCGCCACTGGACGCGGTGTTGCTGACCCACGACCATCACGCCGACAACCTCGACACAGCCGGCCGCGCCCTGCTGCCGCGAGCCGAGGTGGTCCTGACGACACCGTCCGGCGCGCGCAGGCTGGGCGGCAACGCCCGCGGTCTCGCCCCCTGGACGACCTGGCGCCTGCGGGCCCCGGACCGCCCGACGATCGAGGTCACGGCCACCCCGGCCCGGCACGGCCCGCGCTTCTCCCGGCCGATCGTCGGCGAGGTGACGGGGTTCGCGCTGAGCTGGGAGGGGCAGGCGCACGGCGCGCTGTGGATCTCGGGCGACACGGTCCTGTACGACGGGGTGCGCGAGGTCGCGCGCCGGGTGGACGTGGGAACGGCCCTGCTGCACCTGGGCGGTGTGCGGTTCCCGGTGACCGGCCCGGTCCGGTACACCATGACCGCGGCCCGGGCGGTGGAACTGTGCGAGCTGCTGCGCCCGCACACCGTGCTGCCCGTCCACTACGAAGGCTGGTCGCACTTCCAGGAGGGCCGGGAGGCCGCCGAGAAGCCGCTGGCAGGCCGGGTCGAGTGGCTGCCCCTCGGCACCCCGCGGCAGCTCACCGTCTGAGCAGCTCCAGCGCCCTCCTCCACCCGAACTCCTCCCCCGGCTCCCCCGCGTACGGCGGCCCGAACCGGACGCCCATCCCGCGCAGGCGTATCAGACTGTCCTGGTACGCCGGGTGGGCGGCCAACGCGTCGGCGACACACGGGAGTACGGCGATCGGGACGCCGAGGCCGAACGCCTCGCACAGGGTGGCCACGGCGAGGGTGTCGGCGAGTCCGGCCGCCCATTTGTTGACGGTGTTGAAGGTCGCGGGGGCGACCACCACGGCGTCCGGCGGCGGGAAGGGCCGCGGATCGCCGGGGGTGCGCCAGGCGGAGCGGATGGGGCGGCCGGTGCGGGCCTCGACGGCGGCGGTGTCGAAGAAGCCGTTCATCGCGACCGGGGTGGCGATGACCCCGACCTCCCAGCCCTGTTCCTGGGCGGCGTCGACGAGTTCACCGACGTCGGCGGCGATCCCGGCGGCGCAGACGACGACGTAGAGGAAGGGTTTCGCGGCCTGTTCGGTCATCCGGCGACCCTACTGAAGCGGGAAGGTCCGCCCGTGTTCGGCCTCGGGCCGCGGGCCGTGGATGCGGCGCTCCTTCTCCTCGATCGGTACGTCGTTGATGCTGGCCTCGCGCCGGGTCATCAGGCCGTGCTCGTCGAACTCCCACAGTTCGTTGCCTTACGCACGCCACCACTGGCCGTCGGCGTCCTGGCACTCGTACTGGAAGCGGACGGCGATGCGGTTGCCGTCGAAGGCCCACAGGTCCTTGCGCAGCGCGTACTCCCGCTCGCGCACCCACTTCGCGGTGAGGAACTCGACGATCCCGGCCCGGCCGGTGACGAAGGTGTCGCGGTTGCGCCACACCGAGTCCTCCGAGTAGGCGAGCGCCACCCTGTACGGGTCGCGGGTGTTCCAGGCGTCCTCGGCGGCCTGCACCTTCCGGGCCGCGGTCTCGCGGGTGAACGGGGGCAGGGGCGGGCGGTCGGTCATCTCGTCCTCCTTGGCCGGCGAGGGAGAACGTGCGTTCTCCGGCTGCTTTGCTACCGTAGGAGAACGCACGTTCTCACGTCAAGGCGAGACAGAGGGAGAGCCGGGGAGTGGCCGGAATCGACAGCGCGACCGCCCGCGAGCAGGCCCTGGACGCCGCGGAGGAGCTGTTCTACGGCCGGGGCATCCAGTCCGTCGGCATGGACGACATCCGCGGCGCGTCCGGCGTCTCACTCAAGCGGCTGTACCAACTCTTCCCCGCCAAGGAGCAGTTGGTGGAGGCATATCTGGAACGCCGGGACGTGCGCTGGCGCGGGCGGCTGGCCGCGCACGTGGAGCGCGGCACGGACCCCGAGGAGCGGATCCTCGCCGTCTTCGACTGGCTGGAGGGGTGGTTCGGCGAGGACGGCTTCCGGGGGTGCGCGTGGATCAACTCCTACGGCGAACTCGGCGCGACCTCTTCCCGCGTCACGGCCCAAGTCCGGGCCCACAAGCAGGCGTTCAGGGACTACCTCGCCGGGCTGGTGGCGGAGGCGGGGCTACCGGGCGCGCTGGCCGGGCAGTTGTTCCTGCTCGCGGAGGGGGCGATGGTGACGGCGGGGATCACCGGGAGCACCCGGCCGGCGGTGGAGGCACGGGAGGCGGCCCGGGCACTGCTGGCGGCCGGACGGCCCTGAAACCGCCCCAGCCGGGCGTCTCGATCTCGCTCATGAGGAACAGCGGCCCCAACCACCCCGGCCTACTATCGCTCGCATGCTGATTCGTCGCACATTACGCATGTTCGTCGTGCTCGCGATGGCCCTCGCCGGAGGGATCGGGGGTGGCCTGGGAACGGCACAGGCCGAGGGGAACGGATCCTCGTACGACCGGCAACTGCTGTTCTACAACCACTCCTACGGAGTCCTCGACCGGGAGACCGCCGACGCCATCGAACACTCCGACTATCTGCGGGAGTTCGCCGACTTCCAGGTCCGCACCACGACCGGTTCCGGCGGGCAGACCTGGACCGGCCGCTATCTGATGGGCCGCGAGACCTACCTGGAACTGTTCGGCGTCGGCGACCTCCCCGGCCAGGACGGCACCCTCGGTTCCGCCGGGCTCGGCCTGTCGACCGAGCGGGACGGAGACCTGGCCACGGTCACCGAGCGGCTCAAGAGCGAGGGGGTCCCCGAACCCGTCGAGTTCCTCCAGACCCGGGACTTCGGTGACGGGGTGCCGGTGCCGTGGTTCGACGCGATCCTCACCACCACCGAGTACGACGCCTTCGGCGCCTGGGCGATGGAGTACCGGCCGGAGTACTTCGCCGATCCCCGCGGCAACACCGAGCCGGCGAGCTACCCCGGGGACGTCGGCCGGGAGCGCTACCTCTCCGACGGCTACCGCACCCACCTCATGCGTGACGTGACCTACGTCCGCCTCGCGGTGACCGAGGGCGACCTCGCCGACACCGTGCCGCTGCTGCGCGCGGGCGGGTTCAGCGTGCGGACCGTGCCCGGCGGGGTCGTCGCGGACGGCGGCGGCACCGAGATCCGGTTCGACGTCGTTCCGCGCGAACAGGCGGGATATCAGCAGGTCACGATGTCGCTCAACCGGCCCGTCAAGGACCGGCACGTGGAGCGGATCGGCAACTCGACGCTCACTGTCGGGCCCGGCAGCCGCGCCGTGTGGACGTTCGACGAGAGCGACACTCCGTAGCCGGTCGGCGCGCCCCCATCATTGAGGGGGCGCGCCTTCCCGCCCGACGACGCGCCGGTCCCGCGCCGGACACGATCAGTCCGAGGCCGTGATGGCGCCGACGGGGCAGGCCCGGGCCGCCTCGCGCACCATCGGGTCGCCGCCGCCGTCCTCCCGGCCCGGCAGCAGCTCGCTGAACCCGTCGTCGTCCTGGGTGAACACGCCGGGCGCCGCGAGGGCGCACTGGCCGGCGCCGATGCAGATGTCCTTGTCGATGTCGATGCGCATGACCGTCAGCCTCTTACCAGGTCACGGGGAGTTCCAGCATCCCCTGGATGGTGTCGCCCGGCTTGAAGGGGATCTCGTCCGGCGGGGCCGCCAGGCGCAGCGTGGGCAGCCGGTCCAGGAGGGTGCGCAGGGCGATCTCCATCTCGGCGCGGGCCAGGTTCTGGCCGAGGCACTGGTGGATGCCGAAGCCGAATCCCACGTGGTGGCGGGCGGACCGGTGCCAGTCGAGGGTGTCGGGGGCGGGGTAGACGCTCTCGTCGCGGTTGATGACCGAGGTGGAGAAGAGGACGCCCTCCCCCGCCCTGATCGTCGTCCCGTCGAGCTCGATGTCCTCGACCGCCAGCCGCAGCAGCCCCTCCGCGATCGACAGCAGCCTCATCAACTCCTCGACGGCGGCGGGCAGCAGGGCCGGGTCGGCGCGCAACTCGGCCAGCCGGTCGGGGTGTTGCAGCAGGGTGTAGGTGCCGAGGGAGATCATGTTGGCGGTGGTCTCATGACCGGCGACCAGCAGGATGATCGCCAGGGAGATCAGCTCCTGCCGGTCCAAGTCGGCGGCCCCGTGGACGAGTTCGTCCAGTACGCCGTCGCCGGGCTCGCGGTCCTCGCGCTTGCGGGTGATCAGCTCCTCGAAGTACGCCTCCAGCCGGTCCCGGGCGTCCTGGGTGTCGGCGGCCTTCGGCCCGCGCAGCAGCCGCCGGGACTGCTCCTCGAAGAAGTCGTGGTCGGCGTACGGGACGCCGAGGAGGGCGCAGATCACCATCGAGGGCACCGGCAGCGCGAAGGCGCTCACCAGCTCGGCGGGCGGGCCCTGCTCGATCATCGCGTCGATGCGCTCGTCCACGATCCGCTGGATCCTCGGCCGCAGTTCCGCGGCGCGTTTGAGGGTGAAGCTGGGGATCATCATCCGGCGCTGGACGCGGTGCTCCGGCTCGTCGACGCCGAGCAGCGCCACCTTCCGGTTCCGCACCGCGGCGAAGCGCTCGGTGGGGGCCGGGAAGCCGGGGCGGGTGCGGTCGGTGGACAGCCGCTGGTCGGCGAGGAGTTCGCGGGCGAGGGCGTGTCCGGTCACCAGCCAGGCGGGACGGCCGTCGTAGAGCCGGATCCGGGTCAGCGGGCGGGCGGTGCGCAGGGGGTCGTAGCCGGTGGGCGGGTGGTAGGGGCAGGTCCGGTCCTGGGGGAAGGCGACGGGTTCCGTTTCCGTCATGGAAGACCTCGCAGACGAAGGGTGCCTCGTGCTTGCACCTCATTCGATGCCCCGGGCATCTAGTTGCGGGACAGCAAGTTCGGCCAGATCCCCCGGATGCGCAATCTGGCGCGATCCTGACGGAGATCTCCCCGTGCAGCGGTGCCCGGTAATTCGGTTGTCGTCCGCCCGGGCCCGCCCGCAGAATCCCGGCATGCCTACCTTCGATGCCCCGCTGCCGCTGACCGCCGCCGTTCGTCCGGTGCGGTTCCAGCAGCAGTCCGGCCGACCGTGGGGGCCGACACTTCCCGTGTCGTGATCGCCGCGCTCGTCGCGGGACTGCTCGCGGGGTACGGCATCGCCGTGCCCGTCGGCGCGGTCGCGACCTATCTCGTCTCCCTCACCGCCCGCACCTCCCTCCGCATCGGCGTCGGCGCCGCGCTGGGCGTCGCCCTCGCGGACGGGCTCTACGCCCTCCTCGCCACACTCGGCGGCACCGCCCTGGCCGATGCGCTGCGTCCGGTGCTCGGTCCGCTGCGCTGGGCCTCCGCGCTGCTGCTGCTCGCCTTGGCGGCGCGCGGCGCGGTCACCGCCGTACGCCAGTACCGGGGCTGCCGGCCCGCCCTGCGCACCGACCCCCCTCCCCCGAGCCCCGCGCGGGCCTTTCTGGCGCTGCTCGGGATCACCCTGCTCAACCCCACCACCGTCATCTACTTCGTCGCCCTGGTCCTCGGCACCCGCGCCACGGACACCGTCGGCCCGCTGGAACAGGGCGTGTTCGTCCTGGCGGCCTTCGTCGCCTCCGCGAGCTGGCAGCTGCTGCTGGCCGGGGGAGGCGCGCTGCTCGGCAGGGTGCTCACCGGACGCCGGGGACGGCTGGTGACGGCGGTGGTGTCGAGCGGTGTGATCACGGGGCTGGCGGTGCGGATGATGCTGCCGGGGTGAGAGGCGGGAAAGCCCGGGCCACGGCGAGGCTGTCCTCGTACGCGTGATGGCGGACGATCAGTCCGTTCTCGACGGTCAGCCGCAGGGCGAACCTGGCGCGATACGGACGCCCGATTACCTCCGAGGTCATGGGGCCGGGCTCGCGGTACGGATGAATCCTGAGGGGTCCGGTGTTGAAGGTCGGTGTCAGTCAGCCGTAGGACACACGACGACGATGGGACGGATGTCATGCCTCTTGAGGGCGAGTACGAGCCGAGTCCGACGGGGTGGGTGCGGGAGCAGGTGGAGCTGTACGAGCGCTCCGGCGGCACCGAGGGGACCACGCTGCGGGGCACGGGGATGCCCGTCATCCTTCTGACCACCGTGGGGGTCAGGAGCGGCAAGATCCGCAAGACGCCACTGATGCGCGTCGAGCACGACGGCCGGTACGCCGCGGTCGCCTCCCTGGGCGGGGCGCCCAAGCATCCGGTCTGGTACCACAACGTCAAGGCCGATCCCCGGGTGGAGCTCCAGGACGGGCCCCAGAAGCAGGACATGACCGCCCGTGAGGTGACGGGGGCGGAGAAGGCCGAGTGGTGGGAGCGCGCGGTCGCGGCTTATCCGCCGTACGCCGACTACCAGGAGAAGACGGACCGGGAGATCCCCGTCTTCGTGCTCGAACCGGCCGACAAGGACTGATAAGGGCCCTTCCGGGCGGGTGTCCCGGCCTCGAACAAAAAATCTTGTACGAGGACGCATGAAGCCCTGTCCCCCGGGCACCTGAGGCTCAGGCCCCGCCGCGTTCCCCCGTCGCGGCGGGGCTCTCCGCTGCCTCGCGCGCCGGCCGGTCGGTGATGTCGAGGAAGATCTGGTCGGCCTCGGCGAAGGTCTCGGCGAGGGACCGCTTGATGCGGACGGCGACCTCCTCGACCCGTTCGCTGTCGATGCCGGGCACCAGGTCCACCCGGGCGGCCACCAGGCATGTCTCCAGTCCCGTCTTCATCGTGAACAGCGCCTCCACGCTGTCGATCTCGGGCTGTTCCTCCAGCAGTTCCCGCATCCGGCCGCTGGTCTCGGGGTCGGCGGCCTCGCCGATCAGCTGGTCGCGGGCGTCGCGGCCCAGCCGGTAGGCGACGTAGACGAGCAGCGCCCCGATCGCCAGCGAGGCGGACGCCTCCCACACGACCTGCCCGGTGACCATGTGCAGGGCCATGCCCGCCATGGCGAGGGTGACACCGAGCACCGCCGTGCCGTCCTCGGCGACCACCGTGCGCAGGGCCGGGTCGCGCAGGCCGCCGTCGGTGCCGCCCTGCCGGTGCATCTGATGGAGCGCCCGCACCAGGGACGCGCCCTCGGCGAGGAAGGCGACCCCCAGCACGACGAGACCCGCGACATATCCGCTGAGCTCCTCCTCGGCGCCGTTGCGGAGCGCCTCGAAGCCCTGGAAGAAGGAGAAGCAGCCGCCCATGACGAAGATGCCGACCGCGGCGAGGAGCGACCAGAAGTAGCGTTCCTTGCCGTAGCCGAAGGGGTGGCGCCGGTCGGCGGGGCGGCGGCTGCGGCGCAGCGCGGCGAGGAGGAAGACCTCGTTGAGGCTGTCGGCCACGGAGTGCGCGGCCTCCGACAGCAGCGCCGGCGAGTGCGCGACGAGACCCCCGACCGCCTTGGCGACGGCGATCACCAGATTGGCCGCCAGCGCCACCAGGACCGTGACGCGTGTGCGCCGGTCCGCCCGCTCACCCTTCCGCGTGCCGCTCACCTACGCCGACTGCCCCGGCGGGGGCGGCTCACACGCCGAAATCAGGGAACCCGGTCCAGGGGCTGGTTCCGAGTGGCCCCGAGTGGCAAGGAGGCGGCATGCCCGGCAATCGCGCGTACGGCAACGAGACGTTCAAGCGGTCCAAGGCCCATTTCACGGACCGGATCACCGCGGACGGCCGCGACGGCTGGCCGGTGGAGTCCGGCCGCTACCGGCTGGTCGTCAGCCGGGCCTGTCCGTGGGCGAGCCGGGCGCTGGTGTCCCGGCGGCTGCTCGGCCTGGAGGAGGCCCTGTCGCTGGCCGTCGCGGATCCCATCCAGGACGACCGCAGCTGGCGCTTCACCCTCGACCCGGGCGGCCGTGACCCGGTCCTCGGCATCCGCTACCTCGCCGAGGCCTACGACCGGCGCGAGCCCGGTCACCCGGGCGGGGTGAGCGTGCCCGCGATCGTGGACGTGCCGAGCGGGAAGCTGGTCACCAACGACTACCAGCAGCTCACCCTGGACCTCGCCACCGAGTGGACGGCCCTGCACCGGGAGGGCGCCCCCGACCTGTACCCGAGGGCGCTGCGCGACGAGATCGACTCGGTGATGGCGGACGTCTACGAGGACGTCAACAACGGGGTGTACCGGGCGGGCTTCGCGACCGGGCAGCAGGAGTACGAGGAGGCGTGCGCGGGTGTGTTCCGACGACTGGAGCTGCTGACCCCGCGGCTGGCCCGGCAGCGGTATCTCGTCGGCGACACGATCACCGAGGCGGACATCCGGCTGTTCACCACGCTGGTCCGCTTCGACGCCGTCTACCACGGCCACTTCAAGTGCAACCGCTGGAAGCTGACGGAGAACCAGGTGCTGTGGGCTTATGTCCGCGACCTCTACCAGACGCCGGGCTTCGGTGACACCGTCGACTTCGACCACATCAAGCGGCACTACTACCAGGTGCATTCCGGCATCAACCCGACCGGCGTCGTGCCGGTCGGCCCCGACCTGTCCGGCTGGCTGACCGCGCATCACCGCGAGGAGCTGGGCGGCAGGCCGTTCGGCGACGGGACACCGCCGCGGCCGGCACCGGAACAGCTCTGACCGACACGGACGCAGGAGACGTACATGGCCAAGAAGCAGAAGAAGAGGCTCAAGCTGCCCCTCGCGTACAAGCCCGTCGGGTTCGTGCTGGGCTGGTCCAGCGGGTGGCTGTCGGGGCTCGCCTTCCAGAAGACGTGGAAGGCGATCCGGCACGAGGACGATGCGCCCGACGCGCTGGACCGGGACCGCGGCTGGGGTGAGATCCTGCTGGCCGCGGCGGTCCAGGGCGCCATCTTCGCGGTCGTGCGCAGTGCGGTGGACCGCACGGGCGCGAAGGCCATCGAGCGGTCCACCGGGGTCTGGCCGACCGACGACAAGGGCGGCCGGGACTGACGCGCCGGCGCGTTTCCCGGCGCCTCAGCCTTGTTTGGGTGCCGTCGGCGGGACGCGCCGCAGGGTGAAGGAGTGTCCCGCAGGGTCGGCGTAGCCGCGTTCCTCGAACGGGCCCGAGGCGTCCTTGGTCTCCAGCGGGCGCCCGCCGAGTCCGACGATGCGCCGCTCGGCCTCGTCGAGGTCCTCGACGACGAAGTCGAGGTGGGCCTGGAGGGAGTTCTCGGGGCGTGGCCAGCTGGGCGGGGTGGCGTTGACGTCCCGGCGGAAGGCCAGCCGGGTCCCGCCGGCGCCCTGGATCTCGACGCGGTTGGCGCTCGCGCCGGTCTCCTGCGCCTCCAGCAGTTCCTTGTAGAACGCGGCGAGCTTCTCCGGCTCGGCGCAGTCGAGCACCACGAGGCCCGCTTTCACCAGTGCCATGTCTCCTCCGAACGGTCCGGGGCGCGGGACGTTGCTGTCCCGCGCCCTGTACCTGCCGGATATCCCGAACCGCCCGCTTCAGTCCGCGATCAGCCACTCCCCGTCCCGCATCAGCTCCCGCCCGGCCAGCTCGTTGGCCTCCCGCCACGCCTGCACCCGGGTCGGCCGGACCCTGAAGTACAGGTAGGGCGTGGCGAGTTCCCGCGGCTCGAAGCCGGTGGCGGCGGCGAAGCGGTCGGCTTCCTCGGTGCCCAGCTCGGCGGGGGTGTACGTGTCGACCGTGCCCTCGATCATCACGACGTCCCGGGTGGGTCCGAGGCCGAGCCGGGTCCTGCCGGTCTCCTTGAGGTTGCGGCCGGTGGGGCTGGCGGCGGGGGTGGCCAGGAGCAGGGTCGCGCCGTCCCAGAAGAAGGACAGCGGCACGAGGAAGGGCACTCCCCCGTCGGCGTTCGCGGTGGCGACCCACACGTCCTCGTCGTGCTCCAGGCGGTTCAGGGTGTCCTGCTTGCGCTGCTTGGCGGGGCGTGCGGGTGCTGGGGTCATCGGTGAACGGCCTCCTCGCCGGGCGATGTGCGACGGTCGCCCCCAGTCTGGCCCCCGGCGGCCCGGCTAGGCAGTGATCTCCGCAAGTCGTGCCGCGGCCGCGCTGAGCAGCATGTCCAGGGCGGCCGGGTAGGAGCTGCGCGGCATGTCGGTGACGAGGTGGCGGGCGGTCGCGGCGATGTGGGGGTGGGTGTCGGCGGGCAGCCGGGCGTACGTCGCCCGCCACACCCCCAGTTCCGCGTCCCGGGCGGACTTGGGCAGCGCGGTGCTCGCCGAGTCGAGGGCGGCGAAGGCGAGGGCCTGGTCGACGAAGGCGTGGTAGATCCGCACCGCCTCGGCGTCGGGGAAGCCCGCGTCGCGCAGCACGCCGATGATGGTCTCCACGGCCTGGATCTCGTGCCCGCGGCCGGTGACGCGGTGCGAGCTGAGCACCGCCGCCCGGGGATGGGCGAGGGCGCTCGCGTGCATGCGCAGACCGAGGTCGCGCAGGTCGGCGCGCCAGTCGCCGGTGGGCCGCCAGATCCGCAGGGTGCGGCCGATGAGTTCGTCGGCGACGGCCAGCATCAGGTCGTCGGTGTGCCGGAAGTAGCGGTACAGCGAGCTGGGGTCGGCGCCGAGGGCGCGGCCAAGCCGGCGCACCGAGAGGGCGTCGGCGCCGTGCTCCTCGATCAGCCTGAGGGCCGTCTCGACGATCAGCTCCTCGGACAGCACGACGCCCTGTTTGGTGGGGCGTCTGCGCCGCCGGTCTGCGGGCGGTACGACGCGGTCGCTCATGACTGCCTCCTGGGGCCGGTGGACGCACCTTATGACAACACCGTTGACCTGTTAACCCCCGGGACAGTTTCATGTCGCCTCACCGGGGCCGACCAGGCCCCCCGGTGCGAGCGGAGAACCGCCCATGTCCGACCACGCCCCCTCCGCAGGGCCCACCCTGCGCAAGTCCCTCGGTGTCCTCGACGGCGTGGCCATCGCCGCGTCGAGCACGGCGGCGACCACCAGCATCGGCATCGGCCTCGGTGTCACGGCCGGGGTCGTGGGCCTGCATCTGCCGGCGATCATGCTGCTGGCGTTCCTGCCGGTCCTGGGCATCGCCGGCGCCTACTCCCGGCTCAACCGCGTGGAGCCGAACGCGGGCAACGGCTATGTGTGGGTGGGCCGTTCGCTCAGCCCCTGGCTCGGTTTCATGACCGGCTGGGTGAACATCGTGGCGACGGTAGCCTTCCTCGCCTACACCACGGCCGTCACCGGCTCCGCCCTGATCCAGCTGGCCGGGGACGCGGGCCTGCACCGGCTCGGCGGACTCGCCCTGGACCCGGGATCGACGGCCCAGACGACGGCGCTCGGCATCTTCGTCCTGGTCGCGGTCACCCTCACCGCCGTCACCGGGGTGAGGACCGCGGCCCGGCTCCAGGGCGGGCTGCTGGTCTTCGAGTACGTCGTCCTGCTGGGCTTCTGCGGATACGGCATCGTCACCGGCCCGCACTCCTTCAGCCTGAGCTGGTTCGACCCGTTCGCGATCCCGTCGGCGACCGCGCTGGCGCAGGGCATGCTGCTGTCGGTCTTCTGTTACTGGGGCTTCGAGAGCGCGTTCAGCGTCTCGGAGGAGGTGCGCGACCCCCGGGACGCGTCCCGGGCCGGGCTCACGACCCTGGTCACCATGCTGGTGCTGTTCCTCATCGGTTCGGTCGCCTTCCAACGTGTGCTGTCGGAGGGGGAATTGGCGGGGCACGGGGCCGAGGGCCTGGCGTACTTCGGCGACCGGCTCGCCTCGCAGCCGCTGGCCGCGCTCCCCCTCGTCGCGCTGATGTTCTCGGCGGTCGCCTCGCTCCAGGCCGGGGTGATCCCGACGGCCCGGTCGATGTTCGCGATGAGCCGGGACCGTACGCTCGGGCCGGTGTGGTCCAAGGTCAGCCCCCGGTACGGGACTCCGGCCGCCGGCACCGTGCTGATCGGCGCGCTGGCGGCGGGGGTCGCGGCGCTCGCCCTGGTCATCCCGCGCCTGGCGGACATGATCATGGCGACGGTGAGCGCGGTCGGCATCGTGGTCGCCCTGTCGTACGCGCTGACGGCGCTCGCGGCGGCGGTGCGCTTCCGGTCGCTGCTGCGGGAGGACTGGCGGCAGGGCGTGCGGGCCGTGGTGCTGCCGACGGTGAGCGCGCTGGCCCTGCTCGGCCTCGGCGGCTATCTCGGCTGGTCCTTCTACACCTCCACCGACCACTTCGAACTCAGCGCGGGCAACGGCTGGTTCCTGCTCAGCACGCCCCTGGCGATGATCGCGTCGGGCTTCGCGGCCGCCGCGTGGGCCCGGTGGGTGCGCAGGTCGCCGTACTTCCGCACCGGCGAGGGCACGGACGCCGACGCGCCCCAGCTCCTCGCCCCTTCCCGATGACCCCGCAAGGAAACGGACCATGTACGCAGATCTCCTCTTCACCGGCGGCCCCGTCCTCACCCCCGAGGGCCGTACCGCCACCGCGGTCGCCGTCACCGGCGAACGCGTCACCGCGGTGGGACACGACGAGGTCCTCGACCTCAAGGGACCGCGCACCGAAGTGGTCGACCTGGCGGGGCGGTTGCTGCTCCCCGGCTTCCAGGACGCGCACATCCACCCGGTGCCGGCCGGTCTCGAACTCACCCAGTGCGATCTGACCGGCACGAGGACGGCGGACGAGACCGTCGCCGCCGTGCGCGCCTACGCGGAGGCGCACCCGGAGCGGGAGTGGATCACCGGCGGCGGCTGGTCGATGGAGGCCTTCGCGGGCGGCACGCCGACGAAGGAGCTGCTGGACGCCGTCGTCCCCGACCGGCCGGTCTATCTGCCCAACCGCGACCACCACGGCGCCTGGGTCAACAGCCGCGCCCTCGAACTCGCCGGCATCACCCGCGACACGCCCGACCCGGCCGACGGACGGATCGACCGCGACGGCGCGGGCGTGCCGAGCGGCACGCTCCAGGAAGGGGCGATGCAGCTCGTCGGCCGGCTCACTCCCCCGGCCACGCCCGCCGACCGGCTCGCCGCCCTGCTGCACGCCCAGCGCCATCTGCACTCGCTCGGCATCACGGCCTGGCAGGACGCTCTGGTCGGGACCTTCCTCGGCATGGACGACCCGTCCGAGGCGTATCTGACGGCCGCCCGGGGCGGCTCGCTCACCGCGCGTGTCGTCGGTTCGCTGTGGTGGGACCGGGAGCGCGAGGCCGAGCAGATCCCCGAACTCGTGGAGAAGCGGGCCGCGTTGAGCCACGGACGGTTCCGGGCGGGGACCGTCAAGCTGATGCTGGACGGGGTCGCCGAGACGGGGACGGCCGCGCTGCTCGACCCGTATCTGGACAAGTGCGGCTGCGCCACCGCCAATCGGGGCACGAGCTTCATCGACCCGGGCCAACTCCCCAAGTACGTCACCGAGTTGGACGCGCTCGGCTTCCAGTGCCACTTCCACGCCCTCGGCGACCGGGCCGTACGCGACGCGCTGGACGCGATCGAGGCCGCGCGGGGCGCCAACGGGCGAAGCGACACGCGGCCCCACCTGGCACATCTTCAGGTCGTGCACCCCGACGACGTACCGCGTTTCGCGCGGCTCGGCGCCACCGCCAACATCCAGCCGCTGTGGGCCGCGCACGAACCCCAGATGGACGAGCTCACCATCCCCTTCCTGGGTCCCGAACGAGCCGCGTGGCAGTACCCGTTCGGCGCGCTGCTGCGGTCCGGCGCCCGGCTCGCCGCGGGCAGCGACTGGCCGGTGAGCAGCCCCGATCCGCTGGAGGGGATCCATGTCGCGGTCAACCGGGTGACGCCCGACGGCCACGACGCGCCGGTGTTCCTGCCCGCCGAACGCATCGGACTCGCCGAGGCGTTGACGGCGTACACGGCGGGTTCGGCGTATGTGAACCACCTCGACGACGCCGGCGTGGTGCGGGCGGGGGCGCTGGCGGATCTGGTGGTGCTGGACCGCGATCCGTTCGATCGTCCGCTTACGGAGATCGCGGAGACCCGGGTGGCGCTCACGTACGTGGGAGGCGCGCGAGTGTACGCAGCTCAACGGGGTTGAGCAGTAACGGAGATCACGGTCGGGTCACGGTGTAGATCATTTACGCTCTGGGAAGCCTCGTTCCGCTTCTAGGTTCAACTTTCGGACCACGAAGCCGAGTTCGAGTGCGTGGGCGGTTTTCCCCTGGACCGCCCACGCGCAGGGGTGGGGGGTTTCTGCGCACCGTTTCCCGAAAGGAACCACATGCCTCACACCGTTCCGGCGGCGTCCTCCAACTCCTTCATCCCGGTACAGCCAAGCGATCGACCCCAGCCGACGGAGCCGGGAGAGGCCCTGGCCCGCCTCTTCCTGGAACGCGTCAAGGGGAGCACCGAGGAGTACCGAAATAGCCAGAACACCGCCCGGCAGCGACTGGACGCGCTCGGACCCCGCCCCGTCGGCACCACGCTGCGGGTGGAGGGGGCGCTGCGGCTGGCGCAGCCCGCTTACCTGCCGCCCGACGAGGAGGGCCGGGAAAGGCTGCGGCACCTCGACGCCAGCCTGAGCCTGATCGAGGCGTCCTTCCCCGAGGTCCGCACCGATGTCGAGCTCTGCCGGCTGACCTGCCTGATGCTGGAAGGGGCTTGGCGGAGCCGGGCCCTGACCCCGCCGCGCGAGGAGGCGCAGACGGGCGTCTGCGCCTGCCCGTTGTGCCGTCGGCTGCCCACGCCTCCCGCACGGACACCGGCGGACTACGGCTGGCGGCAGAGCGCCGGCCGTCCCCTCACCGTCAAGACCTGGCCCTACCGCCGGGAGCTCGACAGCGTCCTGACCGGTGGCTGGTCCTGGACCCGGCAGATGAACGACCTGGAGCGGGACATAGGCCACCGCCACCGGTTCGAGGACGACATACTCGTCTTCCACGAGTACAAACGCGTGATCGACACCATCGACACCACGCGCCTCACCCAGGTCGCCGAAGGCCGCCTGGCCGAGAACTTCAGCACCAACAGCGCACGCGCCCTGGTCAGCGGACTCTTCGCCGCCCACAAGCGAGCCGTCGACGAGTACTGGCTCCGGCAGCACGCCTCGGGCGCCGTCACGCTCCCCCAGAGCAACCCGCTCAACCAGAGCACCTACTCGATCCTTCAGATGCTGGACTGTCTGTTCTGGCACGTCGCGCCCGACGGCGAACTCTGGCAGGAGGAGAACCTCGCCTCCCTGCTGCTGTGCCGGGCCATCGACGACATGACCGACGTCCGGGCCGACGCCCTCACCGGCGAGATCAGCAACTTCTGGCTCGCCGAGATGCCCACCCACACCAAGGCCCTCTACGCCGCGTGCGCGATAGCCATCGTGAAGTACGGCTGCATGCCCGAGGCGCACGACCCGATGTGGAACACCTGGCTGATGACGACCACGATCACCTGGATGGGGCTCACGGGCCGGCACGCCCTGTGGTTCGACGGCATCACCCAGGGGCTCCCGCCGACCGACGACTGCCCCTTGTGCGACCTCCAGCCCAACTCGTGCTCCGGCATCCTCACCGACGGCACCACGCTCACCCTCGCCCAGCGGCCCACCGTCCCGGCACTGAGCCCCCGGGCCGCCGAGCTGTCCGCGCGCTGCCGTGACCGGCACCCGGAGACCTGGCCGCTCTTCGACGCCGAACTGCACGCCTTCGAGGCGCTGCACGGCCCCTGGCAGGGCAACGTCGACAGCGCCTGGGAGATCCTGCGCCGCACCTACATCGCCGCCGTGGAGGCGTCCAGGGTTTCGGCGCCCTCGGCCCGCGCGCGTGAGATCCAGCAGGACGCCGGCGTGGTCGGGTCCGAGAAGTTCCACACCCTGCACGACTCGCGGACCGGTCGGGAGGACACGGCGCTGCTCGCCTACATGTTCGCCGGCGCCCACCCGCACTTCCTCTGGAACGCCACGGGCTACCGGGCTACGCGCGTCGAAGGCGACTGGCTCGACGGCTGACGCCTCGGTCCGGTGACGGAGATCCCGTGAAGAAACGTCGCTGCCCGGCCGGAATTCCGGCCGGGCAGCGGTGGTGTGGATGAGGTGCCGTCACACAGCGAACTCGACCGGCAGGGTGTCGAGCCGGAACTCCCACGTGGAGGCCGTCGAGGAGAGCTCCTCCGAGGGCACGGCCAGGCGCAGGCCCGGCAGCCGGTGCAGCAGCACGTCCACGCCGATCTCGATGATGGACTGGCCGATGTTCTGTCCCGGGCATTCGTGCGGTCCGGCGCTGAACGCCAGATGCGACTGGTTGCCCTGCACGTCGACGCCCGAGTCGGGCCGTACCTCCGGGTCGAGGTTGCCGGCGGCTAGCCCCAGGATGAGCATTTCGCCCTCCTGGATGTGATGGCCGCCCAGCTCCAGGTCGGAGGCGGCGAACCGGCCCGGCAGCACGGACAGCGGCGGGGTGTCCCACATGACCTCCTCCACCACGGAGGAGACGTTCAGCTGGCCACTGACCAGACCGGACAGCCGGGCGGCGTCGGTGAGGACCAGTTGCAGGACCCGGGCCAGCAGGTTGCTGGTGGTGGTGTGCGCGGCGATCAGCACCAGACGCAGATGGCTGACGACCTCGTCGTGGTCGAGGCCGGCCGGGTGCGCCAGCAGGGCCGTGGTGAAGTCGGAGCCCGGCTCGGCCCGCTTGCGGTCGGTGAGCTCCGAGAGGATCTGCATGATCCGGTCGTTGTGCTCCAGAGCGCCCTCACCGCCCTTGAGGACCTGGGCGCACGACTCGACCAGGCGCCGCCCTTCCGCCGTGGGCAGGCCCAGGATCCGAGTGAGCACGAGCATCGGCAGGTACTCGGCGTAGTCGGCCACCAGATCGGCGCGCCCGGTGTCCGCGAACGCGTCGATCTGCTTGTTCGCGAAGAACGTGGCATGCCGCCGCACCCCACGGCTGGACGCCGCGAGCAGCCCGTCGGTGACCGCGCCGCGCAGCCGGCGGTGCGGTTCGCCGTCCTGGGAGATGCAGTCGGGCCGCCAGCCGACCATCGGGATCAGCGGGTGCGTCTCCGGGATGTGCCCCTCCCGCCAGTCCCGCCAGATCCGCGCGTCCCGGCTGAACTGGCGCGGATTGTCCAGCACCCGGCGGTTGTCGCGGTACCCGAGGACCAGCCAGGCCGGCACGTCGCCCTCAAGCAGCACCGGCGCCACCGACCCGTGCTCCTTGCGCAGCCGCTCGTAGATGCCGTACGGGTCGGTCGACGCCTCCGGCCCGAACAGCCGGGTGAGGTCGGCCCCGTGCGCGACGGGGCAGCCGCGCGGGGCGTCGGGACCGTTTAAGGGCTGGTCGTTCATCGGGACTCCAGTGCGACGGCGGAGCGGTCCTGCAAGTGACGTATCAGCGCGACGAGCACATCACGGCTGGAGGCCCGGTCGCGGGCGTCGCAGGCCACGACCGGGATGTGCTCGGGGATGTCGAGGGCATCGCGGATCTCCTCGACCGGATAGTCCTTGGAGTCGGGGAAGACGTTCAGCGCGACGACGAACGGGACGTCCTGGCGCTCCATCTCCTCGATGGCCCGGAAGCTGGAGGCGAGCCTCCGGGTGTCCACCAGGACGATCGCGCCGAGCGCGCCCTTGAACAGGCCGTTCCACAGGAACCAGAACCGCTCCTGCCCGGGCGTGCCGAACAGGTACAGCATCAGGCTCTCGTTGAGGCTGATCTTGCCGAAGTCCAGGCTGACGGTGGTCTCCGTCTTGTCGGCGACGCCGATGAGCTTGTCGACGTCGGCACTGGCCTGGGTGAGCGTCTCCTCGGTGGTCAGCGGCTTGATGTCGCTGACCGAGCGGACCATGGTGGTCTTCCCGGTGCCGAAGCCGCCGGCGATCATCACCTTCACCGAGCGGGGACCGGACCCACCCGGCCGGCCCGGATGGTCAAAGCCTTTGAAGTCCACTGAGTACCTCCTCAAGGAGCGCGAGGTCGGGCCCGCGACCGGCGCCGTGCGCCGGGATGGGGTCACGGGCTTCGACGCGGCCTGCCTCGAGCAGATCCGTGAGCAGCACCGCGAGAATGTTGAAGGGCAATCCGAGATGGGCGCCGAGTTCGGCCACCGACAGCGGATCGCGGCAGCGCCGGAGGATGTCCTCGTGCTCGTGCTGCATGCCCGGTACGGGAGCGGCCAGGGAGACGATGAGGGTCGCCACGTCGAGACTCGACGCCGAACCGCCCGGTCCGCTGCGCCCCCCGGTGAGGACGTAGTAGCGCTCGAGACCGGACGGGTCCGTGGGCCGGCGGGGAGCACTCATCCAGAGTGCTCCTCCAGGCGCGGAGTGGTGCCGAGGAGCTCGCCCATCCTCCGGGCCAGATCCCTCATCTGGTGTCCGAGCAGCCCCTGGTCGAGGCCTTCCCGGGCGAGCACACCGAGATACGTCTCCACACCGGCCCGTACGACGAAGAGGTGCCCGCCGTCGACCTCGATCATCGCCAGCCTGAGCTGCCCCGCGTACTTGGGGAACTGCTCGGCGACCGGCTGGGCCAGCGCCTGCAGTCCGGCCACCACGGCCGCGAACCGGTCGACGTCGTCGGGGTCCTCGGCGCCGAAGGCGGTGATGGCCTTGCCGTCGCTGGAGGCCACGAGGGCGAATCGGATCTCCGGGATGGACTCCACGAGATCACGGAGCGCCCAGCTCACGTCGGTTCCCTGTTGCGTCATGGGACTAGTCGCTCTCTTCAGTGTGGTGCTCGGTGGATCCGCGTCCGGCAGGTGCGGTCTCCTCCTCGGTGGACTCCTCGCCGGTCTCCCGGCCGGCCGTGGCGAAGGCCGCCAGACCGGCGAAGGACGCGTCCGGCGGGACGGCGGCGACGGCTGACGCCCGCTCGTCCGGCTCGGTCCGCTCCGTGGTGTGCCGGACCTCCTCGTGCCGTCTGCTGCGGCGCCGGGGCAGTCCGCCGGGCGTGGTGTCCTCGGCCTCCGTCGTCTCGGTCGCTTCGGCCGGCTCGGCCGGTGCCGCCGGGGTCTCCTCCCTGACGGGAGCCGGGGCGGAGTCCAGCACCACCGGTGCGGCCGTGGGCAGCGGGCTGAAGTACTTGTGGGGGACCACGACGACCACCGAGGTACCGAGCCAGGGCGAGTCCGCGAAGGTGACGCGGATGCCGTAGCGGCGGGCGAGGATTCCGACGACCCTGAGTCCGATCGTGGCGTCCTCGGTGATGCCGCCGAGTCCCGGTCCGTCTCCGGTGCCGGTGAGCGCCAGCTCGGCCTCGCGCTTCTTCTCCTCGCTCAGGCCCTTGCCGGAGTCCTGGATCTCGATGCCGACGCCGTTGGGCACCTCCTTGCCGGAGACGACCACCGGCTCGGTGGGCGGCGAGTAGCGTGCCGCGTTGTCCAGGAGGTGCGCGAAGATCAGCGTGAGGTGGTCCACCAGACCGCCGTCGACGCCGAGTTCGGGCAGATGGCGTACGTCGACCCGGTGGAAGTCCTTGATCCGGCCGATGCCGCCGCGGACCACGCTGAGCAGTCGCTGCGGCTCCTGCCACTGCCGGCCGGGCCGGTCCGAGCCGCCCAGCACGCCGATGCTGGCGGCGAGACAGTCGGCGGGGCCGATCTCCTGGTCGAGCTCCATCAGTCCGCGCGCCACCGCCGGCAGCCGGCCGTGCTCGCCCTGCATCTCGTGGAGCCGGCCACGGAGCTTGCTGGTCAGCACGTGGATGCGGTTGCCGATGCTGATGACGGCCTGTTCGGCCGAGGTGGACCGGTCGAACTCCTCCTCGACGGCGATCAGCGAGGTCCTGAGGACCTTGCGCAGCTCACCCTGGAGTTCGGAGCTGACCTTGGCGCACTGGTTGGCGGCCGGCAGCAGGTCGTCGATGGGGTCACCGGCGCGCAACTGCTCCAGCGCCTCCGGGAGTTGCTCGTCGGCGAGGCGCGCGACCGCGGACAGCTGATGGGTCAGCTGCTCCTCCCAGATCGCGGCACGGTCGGCGAGCTGGGCCTCGTAGGAGGCGGCCTGGTCGGTCAGCCGCTCCTCGTAGGCCCGGGCCTGCTCGGCGATGCGGTCCTCGTAGCCGGCGGTCTGCTCGGCCAGTCGGTCCTCGTAGCCGGCGGACAGCTCGGCGAGTCGCGCGTCCTGGGCGGCGTGTTCGGCGGCGAACTTCCGCTCCAGGACCGTCACATGCTGCTGCCACTGCTGGGAGTGCTCGGCCTGCGAGGCGCGGAAGCCGCTCTCGGCCTGCTGCAACTGCTTGCGCGTACGGACCAGGAGCCGGACGCACACGGAACTCGCCGCCGTCGCGGCGGCCCCGGCGACGGCCGTGGTTATTCGCTCCGAGCTCATGAACGTGGCGGCAACCGTCCCGCCTCCTAAGGCCAGTGGCATCAACCACCAGCTGTACCAGGCGACAGGGGCCCGCGCCGCCGGCGGCGGAGTGGCGAGTTCCATCTGCATCCTTCGAAAGCAACACAATCGAACAGGGGGGTGTGCAAGGGGGAAGTGCACTGAGCAGGGCGCATCGCGAAACGACCGATTGCGATCGAGTCAACTCGCAGCGCCGGAGGGGAGCTTATCGGGTTTGAACCCGAAAGGATCAACATCGGGGTGGTACGGAGGTGAGGGTTCCGTCACGCTCCGCCAGGACACGTAAATCGACAAATGCCCATACTGACCAGCACAGTTGTGAAAACGGACGTTGTCAGCGGATGACAAACCGGCCTTCCGCCCCTGTCCGTGATTGATAAGCCCTGATGTGTTACTGGCGGGTATCGTCGCGGCCGTGTCGAAGAGAGCCGCGATAGTGACCGACGACGGGGCCGGTCCGTTCCAGGCCTTGCCCCCGGGTCTGCACCACGACCTCAGACCGTTCTTCACCGACCTCACCGAGGAGGTCGTACGGGCGATCAGAACCGAGATCCCCGAGTACGCCCGTCCCGCCGACGACACCTACATGCAGGCCGTGCACCGGGGCGTGGACCACGCGCTGCGGGGGTTCCTGGAGCGCATGGCCCAGCCGGACACCGACTGGGAGCCGGTGCAGGCGACCTATCAGCGCATCGGGCGCGGGGAGGCGGAGGAGGGGCGCAGCCTCGACTCCTTCCAGTCGGCGCTCAGACTCGGTGCGCGCGTGACATGGCGCCGGGTGAACGCCCTCGTCGACGCGGGCCTGCTGCCGCGCACTGTCCTCGGCGCGTTCGGCGAGGCGCTCTTCCTCCACCTGGACGAGATGGCCGCGGCGACGACGGCCGGCTACACCGAGGCCCGTCTGCACGCCGCCGGCGAGATCCAGCAGCGCCGGACCCGACTGATCGACCTCCTGACGGCCGACCCCCCGGCCTCACCCGAGGCGATCGCCGAACTGGCCCACAGCGCCCGCTGGGCGGTGCCGCGCGCCATGGCGGTGGTGGCGGTGGACGTCGGACCCCCGTCGGGGAGCCGGCCGCCGGGGCGCGCGCCCATCGTGCCGCCCGAGTTTCTCGCCCGGTTCGATGTGCGGCCCGCGGTGCTGGTCGTGCCCGATCCTGAAGGGCCCGGGCGGGGGCGGGCCGTGGCCACGGCGTTGCAGGGGCTGCGGGCGGCCATGGGACCGACCGTCGAACTGCGCGAGGGGGCGCGGTCGTTGCGGTGGGCGGGTGAGGCGTTGGAGCTGATGCGCCGGGGAGTGCTCCCGGACGGCGAGCTGGTCCGCTGTCAGGACCACTTGGCCACGCTTCTGCTGCTGCGCGACGACGCCTTGGTCGACGCCCTCGCCGAGCGGTGGCTGCGGCCGCTGGAGCAGGTGCGGCCGCCGCAGCGCGAGCGGCTCGCGGAGACGTTGCTGAGCTGGCTGAGCTGCGGGCACAACGCGAGCGAGGTCGCCGTACGGCTCGCGGTGCACCCGCAGACGGTCCGCTACCGCATGCGTCAGCTGGACGAGCTGTTCGGCGGCCGGCTCCACGACCCCGCGGCCCAGTTCGAGATGCAGCTGGCGCTGCGGGCGCTCGCGCTGCGCGGCGGGGTCAGAGGGCTCGGCGCAGAGTGAGCGTGTGCGGCGTGAAACCGGCCCGTTCGTAGAAGCGGATGGCGTCGGTGTTGGCGGCGTAGGCGGTCACCTCCGTCTGTTCGGCGCCCTGTTCGCGCGCCCAGGCGAAGAACTCCGCCACCAGGTCGGCACCGGCGCGGGCCCGCCGGTGCTCGGGGCGGACGTAGATGCTGACGAGCGTCGCGGACTTCACCAGGCGCATGGCCGTGGGCTCCGTCACGGATCCCATCAGATGCCCGACGACCCGCCCCTGGTGCTCGACGGCGAGCACGAGCCGCGCGGGGTCCTCCAGTGCCACCGCGAACGACTCCGCCCCGTGCTCGCGCGGCCAGTCCACGTTGATGCTCGCGTCCCGCGTCCCGCCGTCCTCCGCGAAGAGCCCCGCACTGGAGTCGACGAGCCCCGGTATGTCCTCGGCCCGGGCCCGCCGCACGATCACGTCCTCATCAGTCATGCCCGAAGGCTAGCGGGAGGCAGTGACATCCTGGACACCTGTCCAGCTATAGTGGACACCCGTCCAAGAAACCAGAGACCGAGGAAAATCATGGAAGCCGTGGCGAATGTGCTGGTGGCCCTGGTGGCCGTGCTGCACGCGTACATCCTGGTGATGGAGATGTTCCTGTGGCAGAAGAAGCCGGGGATGTCCTTCCACGGCTTCGACCGCGAGATGGCGAAGGCCACCGCCCCGATGGCCGCCAACCAGGGGCTCTACAACGGCTTCCTCGCGGCGGGCCTGGTGTGGGGTCTGATCGCCGCCGACCCGACCGGCTTCCGCGCCCAGGTGTTCTTCCTGTCCTGCGTGATCGTCGCGGGCGTGTACGGCGCGGTCACCGCCAACATCCGCATCCTGGCCGCGCAGGCCCTGCCCGGTGCGCTCGCCCTGGGCGCGGTCCTGCTGGCGCGGTGACCCGCGCCGAGGCCGAGGACCCGCGCGCGGCACGCACGCGTGCACGGCTGCGCGAGGCCCTGCTCGCGGAGTGCGCCGAACGCCCGCTCACCGAGGTCGGCGTGGCCGCGCTGGCGCGGCGGGCGGGGGTCGGACGGGCCACGTTCTACGTCCACTACGACGGCCTGGAGGCGCTGGCGGTCGACGCCTGCGCCGATGTCGTACGCGAGGCCGTGGACGCGCTGCACGCGTGGCGTGGACGGCCCGACCCGGTGCACGCGCCGCCCGCGCTGCCGGCGTTCTTCGCCTCGCTCGCCCCGCACGCCGCGCTGTACCGGGCGCTGTTGAGCCCGGGCGGCGGCGGGCCGCTCGGCCGGGTGCTGCACCGGGACCTGCGCGCCTACAGCCTGCGTGAGCGCGAACTCGCGGGCGCCGCCGACGCCCCGCTGGTGGCCTCGGCGGTCGCCGCCACGTTCGCGGGGGTGCTGGCCGACTGGCTGCACGGCCTGCTGGAGGGCGGACCGGCGGACATCGCCGACCAGGTCTGGCAGTTGCTGGTCGCCCTGCACGCCAGCCGGTGACGGCTCACGCGCAGGCCATGCCCTGCTTCACGCGCGGCCATGCCTCCACGCCGTCGGGCGTGCGGACGTACGCCGTGTCCTTGGCGTCCGTGAGCCACAACCGCCAGTCCCCCAGGCGGTATCCGGTGTCCTCGGCGTCGGCCGGCGGGGTGACGTCCTCGCGGTACGGGGCTTCGAGCATGTCCTCGCCGAGCACGTCGTGCGGATCGCGGGCGTAGAGCCTGCGGTCCTTGCCCTCGCCGAGCTCCAGGAAGTGCGCCTCCTGCCAGTCGCAGTGGGCGGGTCCGACCGAGCTGCTGATGACGTTGACCGAGACCCGCTTGCCGTTCCGGTCGGTCCAGATCTCGTACTCCTTGGCGTCGGTGAAGCTCGCCGGGAGTTCGGCCGGGTCGCAGGAGGCGCTGGTCTCCGGGCCCCAACCGGGCCGGTTCTTGCCGTTCTCGGCGACGATCACCGCCACCTTGGTCCGGCCGCCGACGTCGTAGGAGTACAGGACCCGGCCGCCCTCCTCGCGCTCCACCCGGTAGCCCTCGTGCGGTACGTCGGGCTGCTCGATCTCGAAGTACGCGTTCAGCCCCTCCTCCGGTGTCTCTCCCCCGTCGCCCTCGCTCCACGGTTCGCTGCCGCCGGCCGAGTAGATCTCCCCGTCGCACTCCAGGGCACGGGCTGCCGCGCCGCTGTCGATGAGCTCAGACCGGTCGTCCTTCTCCTCGTCCCAGGGCTTGCCGGCGATGTGGAGCGGGCCGCTGTAGGGGGTGGGCGGGGCTGTGCCCTCGACCACCAGGTCCCCCGGGATCTCGCTCCCGCACCCGACGGCGGCCACCGCCACGAGTGCCGTCAGTGCTGTCCGTGCCACGACGCTTCCGCGCATCCCCGCCCCCTGCTCCCCGACCGTGTCCCGATCCTCCGACGCGGCAGGGACGGGAAACGTTCGGTCAGCGCGCGGACGTCTGGAACGTCTTCCGGTACGCCTGCGGTGACACCCCGATCGCCGCGTGCAGATGCTGGCGCAGGGAGGCGCCGGTGGCGAAGCCGACGCGGCCGGCGATCTGGTCCACCGACAGGTCGCTGGACTCCAGCAGATGCCGGGCGCGGGCCACGCGCTGCTGGATCAGCCAGCGGCCGGGGCTGAGGCCGACCTCGCCGTGGAAGCGGCGGGCGAAGGTGCGCAGGCTCATCCGGGCGTGGCCGGCGAGGTCGGCCAGGGCGAGGGGCTCGTCGAGGCGTTCGAGGGCCCAGGCGCGGGTCGCCGCCGTGCTCGCGGCGCCCTGCACCGGCACCGGCTGTTCGATGTACTGCGCCTGGCCGCCGTCGCGGAACGGCGGTACGACACAGCGGCGCGCCACCTTGTTGGCCAGTTCGCTGCCGTGGTCCTTGCGCACGAGGTGCAGGCACACGTCGACGCCCGAGGCGGCGCCGGCCGAGGTCAGCACGGTGCCGTCGTCGACGAAGAGCACGTCCGGGTCGAGGGTGATGTGCGGGAACAGGGCCCGGAACCGGTCGGCGAGGTGCCAGTGGGTGGTCGCCGTACGGCCGTCGAGGAATCCGGCCGACGCGAGGACGAACGCGCCGGTGCAGATGGAGACGATCCGGGCGCCGGACGGGATCAGCGCCAGCGCGGCGGTGACCTCGGCGGGCAGCTCGGCGTTGATCCGGTCGGTGCCGACGGGCGGGATCACGACGGTGTCCGCCGTCGCGAGGAGTTCCGGGCCGTGCTCGACGGTGATCGCGAAGTCGGCGTTGCTGCGCACCGGACGGCCGTCGACCGTGCAGGTCAGCACCTCGTAGCGGCCGTCGGCGGCGCCGAGGATCCGGCTGGGCATGCCCAGCTCGAAGGGGTAGACGCCGTCGAGGGCCAGCACCACGACCCGTTCCACATGCCGCTCACCGTTCATGGCACGATCCTATCGAAGCTTGGCAATCGTGCCATTTTCCTGCCGGGCGACCCCCGGCAGGCTGGTTCACCATGAGCACTGTGAACACGATGCGCGCCATCAGCCAGGACGTCCTCGGCGGTCCCGAGGTCCTGAAGGTCGTCGAACTGCCGCGCCCCGAGCCCCGTACGAACGAGGTCCTGATCCGGGTCCGCGCCGCCGGCATCAACCCGACCGACTGGAAGCACCGCGCGACCGGCGGTCTCCTGGGCCGGCCGCCCTTCGTCCTCGGGTGGGACGTCTCCGGCGTGGTCGAGGCGGTCGGCATCGGCGTGGTCCGCTTCCGTCCCGGCGACGAGGTCTTCGGCATGCTGTCGTACCCGTACGGGCACGGCTCGCACGCCGAGTACGTCGCCGCCCCGGCACGCTGGTTCGCGCACAAGCCGGCCGCGCTCGACCACACGCAGGCGGGCGCGCTGCCGCTGGTCTCGCTGACCGCCTGGCAGGCCCTGACGGAGTACGCCGACGTGCGGCCGGGACAGCGGGTACTGATCCACGCGGCGGCGGGCGGGGTCGGGCATGTGGCCGTACAGATCGCGAAGGCGCGCGGCGCGTATGTGATCGGCACGGCGAGTGCGGGCAAGCACGGCTTCCTGCGCGAGCTCGGGGTCGACGAGGCGATCGACTACCGGGAGACGGACTTCGCGGAGGCCGTGAAGGACGTGGACGTGGTCCTGGACACGATCGGCGGCGACACCTCGACGCGCTCGCTGCGCGTGCTGCGGCCCGGCGGCATCGTGGTCTCGATCCTGCCGGTGGGCTCGGACGACTTCTACGAGGAGGCCGAGCGGCTCGGTGTGCGGGCGCTGCGCATGCTCGTGGACGCCTCCGACTCCGGGCTGGCGGCGATCGCGGCGCTGGTGGAGGCGGGGAAGCTGAGCGCCACGATCGCCGGCACCTTCCCGCTGGCCGATGCCGCCGAGGCACACGCGCTCGGCGACACCGGCCGGACCGCGGGGAAGCTGGTCCTGACGATGGACTGATCCGGAGCGTCAGCGCTCAGAAGGTCAGCACGGGCTTGATCGCCTTGCCCGCGCCCATGTCCCGCACCGCCTGGTCGATGTCCGCGAACGGATAGGTGCTGATCAGGCGGTGCAGCGGGAGCCGTCCCGCCTTCACCAGGTCGACCAGGGCGGGGATGAAGGCCTGGGTCTCGGCGTCGCCGAGGGTGAGGCCGACGATCCGCTTGCCGCCGAGCAGTCCGTTGACGTCGAGGGAGACCTCGGTGCCGAACGGCGGGGCGCCGACGACGACCAGGGTGCCGCGGGCGCCGAGCGCGTCGACGCCCTGGCGCAGGACGGTGACATTGCCGGTGGTCTCCACGACACCGTCCGCGCCCCGCCCGCCGGTGATCGCGGCGAGGGCCTCGCCGAGGTCCTCCTCGCCGGCGTTGACGGTGTGGGTGGCGCCCAACTCCCGTGCCAGGGAGAGGCGTTCGCCGACCCGGTCGACGGCGACGATCGTGGTGGCCGGGGTGAGGGCGGCGGCCATGACCGCGGACAGGCCGACGGCTCCGGCGCCGAGGACGACGATCGTGCTGCCGGTCCCGGGCTTGAGCACGTTCCAGACGGCGCCGACGCCGGTCTGCACCCCGCAGCCCAGCGGGGCGATCGACGCCAGCGGCACCTCGGGGTCGACCTTGACGAGGCTGCGCTCGTCCACCAACGCCCGTTCGGCGAAGGAAGACTGGCCGAAGAAGTGGCCGCCCAGCGTCTCGCCGTCGCGGCTGATCGTGGAGCTGCCGTCGGCGCGGCGGCCGCCGATGAGGTTCAGCGGCAGCCAGGTCGCGCAGTACGCCGGGTGGCCGCCGTTGCAGTTGCCGCACGCCCCGCAGGACGTGAACGACAGCACGACATGGTCGCCCGGTGCGACACCGGTGACGGCCGGACCGACCGCCTCGACGACCCCGGCGCCTTCGTGGCCGAGGACCCCGGGCAGCGGGAAGGACAGCCCGCCGCTCGCCACACCGAGGTCGGTGTGGCACAGACCGGTGGCGACCATCCGTACGACGGCCTCGTACGGGCCGGGCTCGTCGAGCTGGACGTCGGCCAGGGTGAACGGTGCTCCGCCGGACTCGACGACGGCGGCGCGGGTGGGGATGGGCATGGGGGAACTCCCTTTGATCTCGAGCGCGTTCGGCCGGGCTGGTGCGGTCCGGTGGGTTCAGTCGAGCGAGACGACGACGGACTTGGTCTTCGTGTACGCGGCGAGCGCCTCCGGCCCGTACTCCCGCCCGAACCCGGAGTCCTTGACGCCCCCGAAGGGCACCGCGGGGTCGAGCATCGCCCAGTCGTTGACCCAGACGATGCCCGCCTGGAGCCGGTCGGCGATGCGGTGGGCGCGGGCGAGGTTGGTGGTCTGGACGCCCGAAGCCAGGCCGTAGGGCGTGGAGTTGGCGAGCCGGATCGCCTCGTCCTCGGAGTCGAAGGGCTGCACGGTGAGGACCGGTCCGAAGATCTCCTCCTGGATCACCCGGGAGTCGTTGGGCAGGTCGGCGATGACGGTGGGCTTGTAGTAGTAGCCGCCGTCGAGGTCGAGGCGCTCCCCGCCGGTGACGATGCGGCCGCCCTCCTTGCGGGCCAGCTCGACGTACTCCTCGACCTTCTTGAGGTGCTTCTCCCCCGCCATCGGTCCGATGACGGTCTCCGGGCGGCGCGGGTCGCCGAGCGGGACGCCGGGCACGGCCTGCTCCAGGATGCCGAGCAGGGTGCTGTAGACGGAGCGGGCCACCAGCAGGCGCGGGCCGCCCATGCAGAACTGGCCGGAGTTGAAGACGAAGGCCTTGATGATCGCGCCGACCGCCTTCTCCAGGTCGGCGTCCTCGAAGACGACATGGGCCGCGTTGCCGCCCAGTTCCATGGTGACCGGCTTGAGGGCCTCGCCCGCGACGCTCGCGGCGTGCCGGCCGACCGCGGTGGAGCCGGTGAAGGCGATCTTGTCGACGCCGCTGTGCCGCAGCAGCGCCTCGCCGGCGACCGGGCCCGCGCCGGTGACGACGTTGACCACGCCGTCGGGGACGCCCGCCTCCTGGAACAGCTTGGCCATGTAGAGCGCGCTGAGCGGGGTCTCGTCGGCCGGCTTGTGGACGACCGTGTTGCCCGCGGCGAGCGCCGGGGCGATCTTCGAACCGGCCAGGATCAGCGGGAAGTTGAAGGGCGTGATGGCGGCGACCACGCCGAGCGGCTCGCGCCGGGTGTAGGCGAGGGCGTTGAGGGGGGTGTCGCGGTTGGCCCCGTGGAGGGTGTGGGCGAGGGCGGCGAAGTGCTCGTAGTCGTTGGCCGCGTTGGTCACGTCCACGGCGTGCGCCAGGGTGATCGGCTTGCCGACGTCGAGGCTCTCCAGACGGGCGATGTCGTCCGCGTTCTCGCGTATCAGCTGCGCGACGCGGTGCAGGACGCGGCCGCGCTCCCGGCCGCTCAGCCCGGACCAGGAACCCTCGTCGTAGGCCTCCCGCGCGGCGCGCACGGCCGCGTCCACATCGGTGGCGCCGGCCTCCGCGACGGTGGTGACGACCGCGCCCCGGGACGGGTCGACCACCTCGGTGCGGGCTCCGTCGGCGGCCTCGCGCCACCGCCCCCCGATGAACAGCCGACCGGGTTCGATCTCGAAGGTGGTCATCGCCACTCCTCAGCCTCATTGCCAAGTGTTCAACAAACAGGATTCCTGTTGGTCCGCAGTCTCATTACAGACAGGATTCCTGTCAATGCTCTAGGCTGAACTCATGCTCGACACCCAGGCGACCAAGGCGCCCCCGTCACTGCTCTACATGGTCAAACAAGTGGAGCTCGTGGTCCGTTCCCACCTGGACGAGCTGGTCAAGCCGTCCGGGATCACGGCGTTGCAGTACACGGCCCTGACCGTCCTGGAGCGGCACGACGGACTCTCGGCGGCGCAGCTCGCCCGCGACTCGTTCGTCACGGCCCAGTCCATCGCCGACCTCGTACGGTCACTGGAGAACCGCGGCCTGGTGCGCCGGGAGCGGAATCCGCGCAACCGCCGGGAGCTGCTGATCCTGCTGACCGACGCGGGGCGCGAGCTGCTCGCGCAGTGCGAGGACTCGGTGCGCGCGCTGGAGGAGCGGATGGTCCGCGATCTCACCGCCCACCAGACCGAGCAGTTCCGCCAGGCCCTCTCCCGCGCCTGGCAGGCCCTGTCGTAGGGCTAGGTCGCAATTCACAGACATATGTCAATCGAACATGCTCAAATTCACTCCATCGAGGGTAACTTGCAGGGCGGGGAAAGGATTTGCTCTCACTCCGGGCCCGGTGACACGGCTGCGCCTCGTACGCTCGCTGCACGACGTCACCCCGGCCCCCGGTGACCTGCAACCCCATACCTGAGGAGCCGGTGGGAGGCGATGTCGTCGTGCAGCAGGAACCTGCACCCCTCAGTCGGCATCTGCGCATCCACCAGGACCGGGGACACACAGTGCTGGAGTTCCGCGGCGAGATCGACATCGCGGCGGCGCTGGAGATCGTCCCGTATCTGGACCGGGTCACCGGGCGCACCGGCTCCCGGGTGGTGATCGACCTCGGGCAGGTCGAGTTCTTCGACTGCTCCGGACTGCGTCTGCTGTACCGCGCCCGCAGCCGGGTGCTCGACCACGACGGACAGTTACGCCTGGTCTGCGATCACGCCCTGACCCTGCGCATCATGCGGGTCACCGGCCTGCACCGGCTGCTGCCCGCGCACGCGACGCTGGACGCGGCCCTGGGACAGTCCGAGGCCACGTCCGGCTCGCTCTGAGGCTCCCCGGCAGAGGACGACGGAAGCCCCCTATTTGACGATCTTGGTGACCTGACCGGCACCCACGGTCCGCCCGCCCTCGCGGATGGCGAACTTCAGCCCCTCCTCCATCGCGATGGGCTGGATCAGCTGCACGAGCATCGTCGTGTTGTCGCCCGGCATGACCATCTCGGTGCCCTTGGGCAGCGTCACCACACCGGTCACGTCGGTCGTGCGGAAGTAGAACTGCGGGCGGTAGTTGTCGAAGAACGGCGTGTGCCGGCCGCCCTCGTCCTTGGACAGGATGTACGCCCGCGCCTCGAACTCCTTGTGCGGGGTGACCGAGCCCGGCTGGATGACGACCTGTCCGCGCTCGACGTCCTCCCGCTTGATGCCGCGCAGCAGCAGACCGACGTTCTCCCCGGCCCGGCCCTCGTCGAGGAGCTTGCGGAACATCTCGATGCCCGTGACGGTCGTCTTCGTCTTGGTCTCGTGGATGCCGATGATCTCGACCTCCTTGTTCACATGCAGCACCCCGCGCTCGATCCGGCCGGTGACGACCGTGCCGCGCCCGGTGATCGTGAAGACGTCCTCGATCGGCATCAGGAACGGCTTGTCCACGTCCCGCTGCGGCTCCGGCACCGCCGTGTCGACCGCCTCCAGCAGATCGAGCACCGACTGGGTCCACTGCGCGTCGCCCTCCAGCGCCTTGAGCGCGGAGACCTGTACGACCGGGACGTCGTCGCCCGGGAACTCGTACTCGGTGAGCAGCTCGCGCACCTCCAGCTCGACGAGCTCCAGGATCTCCTCGTCGTCGACCATGTCGGTCTTGTTGAGCGCGACGACGATGTACGGCACCCCGACCTGCCGGGCGAGCAGGACGTGCTCCTTGGTCTGCGGCATCGGTCCGTCGGTGGCGGCGACGACCAGGATCGCGCCGTCCATCTGGGCCGCGCCGGTGATCATGTTCTTGATGTAGTCGGCGTGGCCCGGGCAGTCGACGTGCGCGTAGTGCCGGTGCTCGGTCTGGTACTCGACATGGGCGATGGAGATGGTGATGCCGCGCTGCCGTTCCTCGGGTGCCTTGTCGATCTGGTCGAAGGGCGTGAACGGGTTCAGGTCGGGATACCTGTCGTGCAGCACCTTGGTGATGGCCGCGGTGAGCGTCGTCTTCCCGTGGTCGATGTGACCGATGGTGCCGATGTTCACATGCGGCTTGGTCCGCTCGAACTTCGCCTTCGCCACTGGGGCCTCCAGGTCACCTGAGTGATGCCGGGCCTTGCCCGGCCCGGCTACCCCTCATGTCTATTCGCTCCTTGGCGCGTCGAACAGGGCGCTGACGGACTCACCGTTGTGAATGCGGCGCACGGCCTCGGCGAGCGCGGGGGCGATGGACAGGATCCGCAGCTTGTCGGTGCGCTCCTCCTCGGGCACCGGCACGGTGTTGGTGCACACGATCTCCAGCACGTCGGGCTGCTCCCCGATCCGCTTGAGCGCCCCCGCCGCGAACAGCCCGTGGGTACAGGCGACCCGGATCGAGCGCGGCTTCAACTCCCTGAGCCGGTCCAGGAGTTCGAGGACCGTGCTGCCCTTGGCGATCTCGTCGTCCAGCACGATGACATCCCGGTCGGTGACCTCACCGATGACATCGCTGATGCTGACCCGGTCGTCGGCGAACCGCTGCTTGGCCCCGGCGGCCACCTGCGCGCCGATGAGCCGGGCGAACGCGGCGGCCTCCTTGGCGTTGCCGAGGTCCGGCGAGACGACGGTGGTGCTGGAGAGGTCGTACTGCTGGAAGTGCGCGGCGAGTTCGCGCAGCGCGTGCAGATGGTCGACGGGCACCGAGAAGAAGCCGTGCACCTGCGGCGAGTGCAGGGTCATGGCCAGGACGCGGCTGGCACCGGCTGACACCATCAGGTCGGCGACGAGCCGGCCGCCGAGGGAGATCCGGGGGGCGTCCTTCTTGTCGGAGCGGGCGTAGGAATAGTGCGGCATGACGACACTGATCCGCCGGGCCGAGGCGCCCCGGGCCGCGTCGCACATCAGCAGCAGCTCCACGAGGTGCTCCTGGACCGGCTTGACCAGCGGCTGGATGAGGAAGACGTCCCGTTCCCGGCAGTTGGCCTGGAGCTGCACCTCCAGACAGTCGTTGGCGAACCGGCTGACCCGGGTCGGGCTGAGGGGTACGCCGAGATGCGCGCAGACCTCCGCCGCCAGCTCGGGGTGGGCACTACCGCTGAACACGGCGATGTCTCGCACGATCCGCTCCTCGGATGATCATCTCGGGCTGGGGCCTCATGCTACTGACCGCGTAATTCGGTTGCGGCGCCGCACCCGGTACCCGTCATCATGACGGCGACCGTATTCCCTCACGTCAGGACCACCCGCATGCGCCGACTCCTCGGAATCCCCCAGCCCTTCCACAGGCCCACGGTTCTCGAGGACTCGACTCAGCATGCACACCCTGAACATCGGAATTCTGGCCCACGTCGACGCCGGTAAGACCAGCCTCACCGAGCGGCTGCTGTTCGACCACGGCGCGATCGACCGGCTCGGCAGCGTCGACGCCGGTGACACCCGCACGGACGACGGGGCGATCGAGCGGCAGCGCGGTATCACCATCCGCTCGGCGGTCGCCGCCTTCACGGTCGGCGACACCCGGATCAACCTCATCGACACCCCCGGGCACTCCGACTTCATCGCCGAGGTCGAGCGCGCCCTGGAGGTCCTGGACGGCGCGATCCTGGTGCTGTCCGCCGTCGAGGGCGTCCAGGCGCAGACCCGCGTCCTGATGCGCACCCTGCGCCGACTGCGGCTGCCCACGCTCGTCTTCGTCAACAAGGTCGACCGCGCCGGCGCCCGCACGGAGGAGTTGCTCACCGACATCCGCCGCAGGCTCACCCCGTACGTCGCCCCGCTCACCGCGGTCCACGGCATCGGTACAGCGCAGGCCCGCGTGACCTCCCTGCCGCCCGGGACGCTGGCCGAACCCCTCGCCGACGTCGACCCGGACATCCTGGCGGCGGTCGTGGACGGCCCCGCTCCCACCCCGGACGACCTGCGCAAGGCCCTCGCCGCCCGCACCGCCGACGGCTCGTTCCACCCCGTCCTCTTCGGATCGGCCCTCGGCGGCCAGGGCGTCCGCGACCTCGTCGAGAGCGTGGTCCGGCTGATCCCACCCGCACCGGCGACCGGCGGCACCGTCCCGCACGGCACGGTGTTCGCGGTCCGGCCCGGACCCGGCGGCGAGCGCACGGCGTATCTGCGCCTGTACGACGGTGAGGTGACGGAGCGTCAGCGGCTCACGTTCCTGCGGCGCGACGCCGACGGCCGGACCCGCGAGGTCTCCGGCCGGGTCACCCGCCTCGATGTGATCGGCGGGGACCGGACCCTCACCGCCGGGAACATCGCGGCGCTCACGGGCGTCACGGGCATCCGCGTCGGCGACCGCCTCGGCGAACTCACCGACCACGCCCCGCACTTCGCACCCCCGACCCTGGAGACCGAAGTCAGCGCCCGTCACCCGAAGCACTCGGCCCGACTGCGCGCCGCCCTCTTCACCCTCGCCGACCAGGACCCGCTGATCCACGCCCGCCCCACCGCCACGGGCAGCACCGCGCTGCTCCTGTACGGCGAGGTCCAGCTGGAGGTGCTCGCGGCGACGCTGGCCCAGGACTTCGGCGTCGAGGCGGAGTTCGCCCCCGGGCGGGTCCGGTATCTGGAGCGGCCGCGCGGGACCGGCGAGGCCCACGACGAGAACCCGTGGCACGACCGCACCCGCTACTGGGCGACGATCGGGCTGCGGGTGGAGCCGGGGCCGCGCGGCTCCGGCGGGGTGTTCGCCTACGAGACCGAACTCGGCGCGCTCCCCCGGGCCTTCCACCAGGCGATCGAGGAGACGGTCCACCGGAGCATGCGGACCGGGCTGTGCGGCGCGGCCGTGACGGACTACCGGGTCACCCTGGTGCGGTCCGGCTTCGTCGCGCCGCTCAGCACGGCCGCCCACTTCCGCGGCCTCACCCCGATCGTGCTGCGCCGCGCGCTGGAACGGGCCCGGACCCGGCTGTACGAGCCGTACCACGCCTTCGAGACGGAGGTCCCGCTCGACGCACTGGCCCCGGTGAGCGCCCACCTCGCCTCTTTGGGAGCCGAGTTCACCGGCACGACGGGCGGTGACACGGCATGGGTGATCACGGGTGAGCTGCCCGCCCGTCGGGTGCGCGAGGCCGAACTGGGGCTGCCGGGGCTGACGCACGGGGAGGGGGTGTGGTGGTCGCTCCTCTCCGGGGACCGCGAACTGCGGCCCCACTGAGAGGAGTTGCCACGGTCGTCGCGGCTGTCACCAGGACACGGGCAGATGCAGTGGGCTGCGCGTCATCTGCCCGACCCGCCACTCGATCGTCTCGGGGGTGAACTCGGCCCGTAGGTGCGGGAAGCGGGCGGCGAGGTGGTGCAGGGCAAGTTCGAGTTCCAGTCGGGCCAGCCAGGCGCCGAGGCAGTGATGGGGTCCGGCGCCGAAGGTGATGCTGGGCGAGTTCAGGGGCGCGGAGAGGTCGGGCGGGCCCGTCGGGAAGACATCGGGGTCGCGGCCCGCCGCGTTGGTCTGGAGGGCGACGACGCTGCCCGCGGGGATCAGCACCCCGCCGACCTCGACGTCCTCGACGGCTCGCCGGATCAGTCCCGGCAGCACCTTGCCCTCGCTGAGCGGGACCGTGCGCAGCAGCTGCTCGGCCGCGACCGCCGCCGCCTCCTCGTCGCGGGCGAGCAACGGCCAGCCGTCCCGTCCGTCGGTGAGGAGGTAGACGACGGAGTTGCCGAGCGAGGACATGGTGGTCTCGTGCCCGGCCACGACCAGCCCGCAGACCAGGGTGATCAGCCGCCGTTCCTCGATCCCCAGCTGGTCCCCGGCCGCCACGAGACCGCTGACCAGGTCGTCGCCCGGCTCCTTGCGCCGCTCGGCGATCAGCCCGGCGGCGAACATCCCGAACTCCGTCATCGCCGCGACGACTTCATCGGCCGTGTGCGCGCCCCCGGACAGGGCGTGATCGGCCCAGTGCCGGATCCGTTCGCGGTCGACGTGGTCGAGCCCCATGAGCCGGCAGATCACGGAGACGGGCAGCGGCCGCGTGAACCCCTCGACGATGTCGGCCGGTTGCGGCCGCGCGGCGAAGTCGTCGAGCAGGGACGCGACGACCGACGCCACCCAGGGCCGCCAGCGCGCGATGGCCCGCGGGGTGAACGCCCGCTGCACGGTGCCGCGCAGCAACTGGTGCGCGGGGCCGTCCTGGTTGAGCAGCCCGTTGGGGTCGTCCAGCAGGTTCGGTACGACCAGCAGCGGCGGGGCGTTCGGGGCGTGCAGCGAACTCCGGTTGAACCGGGGGTCCATGAGCACCTGCCGCACCTCGGCGTACCGGGTCACGATCCACACCGGGGTACCGGTGGCGAGGGTGCCGAGGCGAGGCGGCCCGTGCTCGGGGAGGTCGATGCGATGCATGGGGCGAAGCGGCGGGGACGTGCTCTCTGCACTCATCCGGTTCTCCAGAAGCGCCCGTTCGGTCGGCCTTCCACGCTAATGCGCCGCCCGCGCTTCCGTCAGCGGTGGCAATCGGCCAACGCCTCGGTCTGCCAACGGTTTTGAGGGGCATTCGGTTGAACAAGGAAGGAGGGCCGTCGCATGACGACTCCCATCAGGCGCGTGTCGAAGCGCATGCCCGGCTGGGCGAAGTTGGTGAGCGCGGTAGTGATCGTGCTCGTCGTCTTCTTCGCCGGTATCCGGCTGAGTGTGCTCCCGGGCCTCAAGGACCTGTTCGGCACCGAGACCAACGACCGCTCCGGTCCCGCACTGCTCCAGTCCATCCAGGACATCAGCCGTTACGACGCCGCCTCCGGCAACTTCCAGGTCGTGGTGGACCTGGAGAAGGACGCCAAGTACCTGCCCGACGCGATCCGCGGCACCCGCACCCTGTACGTCGGGGCGGGCACCGTCGACGCGTATGTCGACCTCGGCAAGCTCGGCAAGAACGACGTGACGGTCAACGAGGACCGTACGTCCGCCTCGCTCGTCCTGCCGCACGCCCAGCTCGGCAAGCCCGCGCTGGACGCCGACCGCTCCTACGCGGTGTCCAAGCAGCGCGGGCTGCTCGACCGCCTCGGCGATCTGTTCTCCGACAACCCGAACGGCGAACAGGCCGTGCAGAAGCTGGCGGTGAAGCACATCGGCGAGGCGGCGACCGACAGCGGGCTGGTCAAGCGCGCCGAGACCAACACCACGGACATGCTCGAAGGCCTGCTGCGCTCCCTGGGCTTCAAGGAGGTGAGCGTCTCCTACAAGGCCTGACCGGGGAGCAGGACTTGATCAGAGGGTGAGGATCCCCGGCAGGGCCAGGGCGCCGAGCAGCGCGGTGCCCACCAGCAGCCAGGCCACGTAGTCCCCGATGTGCCCGGACTGGAGCCGGCGCAGCGGCAGCGCCCAGGCCGGTGCGGCGAGCAGTTTCGGGCGGGTGACCGCCACGGCGGCGAGGCCCACGGCCAGCGCCGTCGAGGCGAGTCCGAGCAGGACGCCGATCGGGGTCCAGTGCACGGAGGAGACGACTGCTCCCCCGGACCCGGCTTCGTTGACCGCGTGCGCGACCACGTCGGCGAAGCCGGGCGCCACCCCGACCGCGAGCGCCCCGGCGAGCAGCACCGCCGGGACCGCCGTCATGGTGTCGGGGACGCGGCGCAACCGCTGTCCGGTCTCGGGCCGTTCCCCGGCGCCGGTCGTCTCGTACGCGCCCGTGTTCTCCGGCTTGGGTCCGAGCCCGAGGAACACCCGGGCGGCGACCCGCAGCACCGCCCCGGCGGTGACCGCGCTCGCGAGGACGTACAGCAGGGTGAGCGGACCGCCCGCGGCCTCCTCGGTGACCGCCTTGCCGAGGGCCGTGCCGAAGGGCGGCAGCCCGGCGAGACCGAGCGCGCCGAGGGTGAACAGCAGGGCGACGCCCCGCAGTCGGCGCCCCTTGCCGTGCAGGGCGTGTTCGTCGACGCTGCCGCAGCGGTCGAGGAGGATGCCGGCGCAGGCGAACAGGGCGGCCTTCACTCCGGCGTGGCCCAGCAGGTAGAGGGCGACACCGTCGTCGGCCTCGGGTTTCAGGACGCCGACGCCGATGAGGAACAGGCCGGTGTGGGCGACGGTCGAGTAGGCGAGCAGCCGTTTGATGTGCCGCTGGTACCAGCACATGACCGCGCCGATCACGGCCGTCAGCACACCGAGCACCACGAGCAGCCGGGTCAGGTCGGCGGCCGGGACACCACCGGGCCCGGCGAACACCGTGCCGTACACACGCCAGACGCCGTACGTGCCGAGTTCGACCATGACCCCCGACAGCAGCATGCACACCGGGGTCGGGGCGACGGCGTGCGCGTCCGGCAGCCAGAAGTGGAAGGGCACGGCGGCGGCCTTGACCAGCAGCCCGGTCAGGACCAGGACGAAGGCGGCCAGGACGAGCGCGTCGGGCGGTCCGTGCGCGTCGAGTCCGCGCCCGATCTCCGTCATCGCGAGTTCGCCGGTGCGGGCGTACAGCAGCCCGATGCCCATGAGCAGGGCGTACGCGCCGAGCGAGGTGACGACGGCGAAGGTCAGGGCGCCCTGCACCGCCTTGGCCTCCTCGACCCGGGTGCCGGTGAGGGCGTAGGCGACGACGCTCATCAGCTCGAACCACACGAACGCGTTGAACAGGTCGCCCGCGATCGCGAACCCGCACATCCCGCCCTGGAAGAGCAGCATCAGCGCCGGGAAGGAGCCGGCGTGACGGCGGGGCGGTTCGTCGAAGTAGTGCCAGGAGTACGCCAGGGCGGCGAGCGTCAGCAGCGAGGCGAGGGCGGCCATGCCGAGGCCGGGGCCGTCTCCGATGAGGACGATGCCGACGCTCTGGCCGTTCACGGGCACCCAGCCGCCGGCCCACTCGACCATGGGCGGCGAGGAGTCGAGCAGCAGCGTGATCGCCAGGGCGGCCGTCCCCGCGGAGACTGCGCAGCCCACGGACTCGGCGACGACCCGGGGCACCCGGCGGCCCCCGGCGACCAGCAGGGCGGCGCCGAGGAGGGGGACGGCGACGAGGAGCGGCAGCAGGTCGTTCATCAGCCGCGCAGCTCCGAGAGTTCGTCGGGGTCGACCGTGCCGTGCCGCTTGGAGATCTGCACGACCAGCGCGAGCAGCAGGGCGGTGACGGTGGCGCCGACCACGACGTCGGTGAGGGCCAGCGCCTGCACGACGGGGTCGACGACCGGCCGGGAGCCCGGTTTCACGTCGGAGAAGACGGGCGCGGTCGCGTCGTCGCGGTAGCCGACGGCCAGCAGCAGGACGTAGGTGGCGGACTGGCACACGGACAGACAGCCGACGGCGTGGATGAGATTGCGGCTGGTGGCGAGGCCGTAGCAGCCGGCCAGGAAGATCCAGACGGCGACGAGGTACGGCAGGACGTCCCTCACGTGCTCTCTCCTTCCTCGATCTCGACGGCCTGGTCCAGGAAGCGGGCGAGCAGCACCACGACCGCGCAGGCGACCTCCATGCCGACGGCCGCGTTGAGCAGCGGGACGGTGCCGCCGGAGGACAGCGTGTTGAACGTGCCGTACGGCAGCAGGGTGTTGGCGAGGAAGGCGGTGCCGCCGATCAGGCCGGCGATGCCGGTGACGAGGTAGGCGGAGACGGCGAGGGCGTCGCCGACCTCGTAGAGGCCGACCGGGCGGATGCGTTCCAGGGCGCGGTAGTCGGCGCCCAGGTAGAGCAGGTGCAGGGAGGTCGCGGCGACGACGCCGCCCTGGAAGCCGCCGCCGGGGCTGAGCTGGCCGTGGGCGATGACGTAGAGGCCGGTGAGCAGGGCGACGGGCAGGACGGCGAGGGCGTAGCGGCGGACGGGGAGGGCGACGGGCTCGGGTGCGGGGCGGGCGCGGTGTTCGTCGCGGGTCTGGCGGAGCAGGACCACGCAGCCGAGGACGGCCGCGAACAGGATGGTCATCTCGCCGAGGGTGTCGAAGGCGCGCTGGTCGAAGTTGACGGAGGAGATGGTGTTCGCGGTGCGGCGGGCCAGCGAGGTCGCCACGGCCCGGTCGCCGTAGGGGTGCCGGTCGCCGCCGAAGCGGGGCAGGTCGAGACAGGCGGCGACGAGCAGGGCGGCGAGGCCCGCGCCGCCCGACGCCACGAGCCACAGCCGGGTGCGCCGGTTCACTCGCCGCGTCCCTTCCGGCGCGCCCGCCGCTTGACCTTGTGCACGGCGAGCAGAAGCAGCAGCGGGGTCAGCGCGGAGCCCACCGCGAGCTGGGACAGTCCGACGTCGGGGGCCTGGAGCACGGTGAACAGGACGGCCAGGACGACACCGAGGACGGCCAGTACCAGGGCCTGGCGCACGGGGTCGCGGACCAGCACGGCCGTGGTGGCGGCCGCCGCGACCAGCAGCAGGACGACGACGATCACCGCGTCAGCCACGGCGCACCCCGCGGAATCCGCCGGACAGCGCGCGGGAGGCGACGATGTTCCCACCGATCAGCAGCGCCCCGGTGACCAGCAGCTTCACCATGGCCCGGCTCGGCCCCTCGGCCGCGCACAGCACCAGCACGACCGCGGCGCCGAAGCCGGCGACCGCCCAGGTGGCGCCCCAGGCGCGGGGCGGGTCCTCGGCGAGTTCGGCGGCGAGGAGCCGCGCGAAGACCAGGGTGCCGACGGGGCCGAGCAGGGCGAGAACCAGGGCGAGATCGACGTAGGACGGACGGCCGTAGCCGTGGGCGAGCAGGAGGAGGGCCGGGCAGGCCAGGGCGGTGGAGAGGTTCTGGGCCACGACGCGGCGGCGCAGCGGTCCGGTGGCGACGCCCCACAGGGTCGCGCCGATTCCGGCGCCGAGCGCGACGGTCGCGGCGAGGATCCAGCCGTTCACCGTGCCGCCACCACCCGCCGCGCGGCCGTGGCCGCGACCGCCCCCACCGCCGCGGACGCCGCCCCGACGACGAGTTCCAGGGTGTCGACCGTGCTGATGAACACGAGCCACAGTGCGGCGAGCGCGGCCCACCAGGCCAGGGCCTCGGCCGCGGTGAGCAGCGTCGTACGCGGGTTCATGCGCCACCTCCTCGGGCCCCGCCGCCACCGGAATGACCCCTGGTGCGGCTTTCGCGCCATCCAAACACCGCCGCGACGGCGGAGGGTGGCGGCGCGCTCGGGTCCGGTCCCGGAGTGCCCCGCCCGTACGAAGAGAAACCGGGACGGTGTCGGGGCGGGGCCGCATTCTCGGGCGGTTCGCGGGTAATCGCCTTACGACGCAGGGAAGTTGAAGACTGGAGGACCGCATGGCCCGTGCAGCCTTACGTCCGCGTTCCGCGTTCCGCCTGCGTAACCCCAAGCCCGCGAAGCCCGCGGAGCCCACGAAGCACGCGAAGTCCACGAAGACCGCGAAGTCCGCGCCCGAACCGGAGAAGCCGGAGAAGACGCGGAGGGGCCCGCTCGCCTTCGTCCGCCGTCTCGTGGGGATGGTGGCGGCGTTCGCCTTCATGGTGGCGTTCGCCGTGGTGCTGGCCCGCCTGACGCTGGAGCCGTCACCCGCGTCGGAGGCGCTGACGCACACCAATCTGCATCCGGGCCGCTCCCTCAAGGCCTATCTCGACCAGCCCGAACTGCGGGACGCCGTCAAGCAGATCGGCGGCAACATCGTGCTGGGAGTCCCCTTCGGGATCCTGGTCCCCGTACTGGCCCCGCGGACACGCGGGGTTCTTCGTGTGCTGCTGCTGACGGCGGTCGTGATGCTGCTCGTGGAGTTCGCGCAGGGTGCGCTGGTGACCGGCCGGGCCTTCGACATCGACGACGTCATCCTCAACACCACGGGCGCGCTGATCGGCTATGTGCTGCTCGGCCGGCGGCTGAGCCGGGCGGTGCACCGCTGAGGTCAGCGCACGGACAGCTGGACGAGGGCCGCCGTGCCCACCACCACGATGAGCGTGCGCAGCACGGCCGGGTGCAGCCGTCGCCCGGCCGCGGCGCCGATCTGCCCGCCGACGGCGGAGCCGACCGCGAGCAGGGCGACGGCCGTCCAGTCGAAGTCGGCGGCGACGAGGAAGAAGAGCGCGGCGACGCTGTTGACGACGGCGACGAGGACGTTCTTGACGGCGTTGAGGCGTTGCAGTCCGTCATCGAGGCGCAGGCCCATCAGGGACACGTAGATCGTGCCCTGGGCGGCGGAGAAGTAGCCGCCGTAGACGCTCGCGAGGGTCAGGCCGACCAGGAGCGGCGGGCCGCCGTCGGCGCGCGCGGCGGGCTTGCCGGTACGGGTGCGGCGCGCTTGCAGTCTGCGGCTGATCAGGGGCTGGAGGGCGACCAGGACGAGGGCGAGGCCCACCAGGACGGGCACGATCGCCTCGAACGCTGAGGACGGCAGCGCCAGCAGGAGCGTGGCGCCGGTGAGGCCGCCGCACAGGGCGCCCGCGCTCCATTTCAGGATGCGGCGGCGCTGGCCGGCGAGTTCCCGCCGGTAGCCGATGGCCCCGCTGATCGAGCCGGGGACGAGACCGAGCGCGTTGGAGACCGTGGCGGTGACCGGTGACAGGCCCGTGGCGAGCAGCACCGGAAAGCTGATCAGCGTCCCGGTACCCACGGCGGCGTTGACCGTACCGGCCCCCAGGCCCGCGGCGAGGACGGCGAGCATCTCCCCTGAAGCTTCCATGCCGGAAGCCTAGGAACCGAACAGTTCGGCACCGCCCGAAGGATCCCGCACCGGCGGTCGGGTCCTAGTGGCGGTGCCAGGTGAACTTGTCGCCGCCCACCCAGCGGACCACGTCCGGGTCGTCCAGGTCGTGGACCGTGATGCCCCACGCGGCGGCGGCCTCCAGCACATCGGTGACGGCCTTCGCCTCACCGACCACTTCCCCGTCGATCTCCACGATCCGGAACGGCGGGGTACCCGGCTGTACCCCGAGCACCATGATCCGCGGATTGGAGATGTGCGGGCTCGCGATTTCGGTCATGCAATAGAGCGTAGAGCGGATCGCCCGGCCGCGAACCTCGCGAGCCGGGGCATGCGGCAGATGGGAGGAGGTGGCGATGGATCCCGTCGAGGCCCTGGACCGGATCGCCTTCCTGCTGGAGCGGTCCCTCGCGCCGACGTACCGGGTACGCGCCTTCCGCACGGCGTCCCGGGTGCTGGCGGCGCTGCCCGAGGGGGAGGTTCGAGAGCGGGCGGACGCCGGGACCCTGGAGGCGCTGAAGGGGGTCGGCCCCAAGACGGCGAACGTGGTGCGCGAGGCGCTCGCCGGGCAGGTGCCGGGCTATCTGGAGAAGCTGGAGCGCGAAGCGCCCGAGGGGCCGACCGCCCAGGGCGGCGAGCGGCTGCGGGCGCTGCTGCGCGGGGACTGCCATGTGCACTCCGACTGGTCGGACGGCGGCAGCCCGATCGAGGAGATGGGCCGGACCGCGGCGGAGCTCGGCCACGAGTGGACGGTCCTCACCGACCACTCCCCGCGCCTCACGGTGGCCCGCGGCCTCTCCCCCGAGCGGCTGCGCGAGCAGCTGGACGTGGTGGCGGAGCTCAACGCGACCTGGGCGCCGTTCCGGCTGCTCACCGGCATCGAGTGCGACATCCTCGACGACGGCTCGCTCGACCAGGAGGAGGAGCTCCTGGAGCGGCTCGACGTCGTGGTCGTCTCCGTGCACTCCAAGCTGCGCATGGACGCCCGTTCGATGACCCGCCGCATGGTGGCCGCCGTCGGCAATCCGCACGCGGACGTCCTCGGGCACTGCACCGGACGTCTGGTCACCGGGCGGGGGCGGCCCGAGTCGGAGTTCGACGCCGACGAGGTGTTCGCCGCGTGCGCCGAGTCGGGCACGGCCGTGGAGATCAACAGCCGGCCCGAGCGCCTCGACCCGCCCCGGCGGCTGCTGCGGCGGGCCGTGGCGGCGGGCACGCTGTTCTCGATCGACACCGACGCGCACGCGCCGGGGCAGCTCGACTGGCAGATCCTCGGCTGTGCCCGGGCGGAGGAGTGCGAGGTGCCCACCGAGCGCGTGGTGACGACCTGGTCGCTGGAAGAGCTGCTGGCCTGGACCCGGGAGGGCCGGACGCCGTCCGGAGTGGCACGCCCCTGACGTGGTACTCGTGCGCTGCGCGAGGTGTGGGGTGCGAGTCAGCGGGGGTGAGTCGGTGTGCTGGGCGAGGAGGACGAGCCTATGGAACGGGCGGCCGTGTTCGACGTCGACGGAACCCTGGTCGACACCAATCACCTTCATGTCGTGACGTGGTGGGAGGCGCTGCGGCAGGCCGGCCATCGGGTGCCGATGCACGCCGTCCACCGGGCCGTGGGGCTCGGCTCCGACGATCTGGTCGCCCATCTGCTCGGCAAGGCCCGGGCCGAGGAGCAGGCGGCCGAGCTGAGCGCCGCGCACAAGGCCCTCTACGGGCAGTACTTCGACCGGCTGCCCCCGCTGCGGGACGCCGGCCGGCTGCTGCGGCGCCTGGACCACGAGGGCTGGGCGGTGGTGCTGGCGACCTCGGCGGGCGGGGCGGAGCTGTCCGCGCTGCGCCGGGCGATCGGCGCGGACGACGCGATCACGGCCACCGCGAGCGCCGACGACGTCAGCGAGGGCAAGCCCGCGCCGGAGCCCGTGGCGCACGCCCTGGAGCTGGCGGGGGTGCCGGCCGGGCGGGCGGTGTTCGTCGGCGACACCGTGTGGGACATGAAGGCGGGCAGCCGGGCCGGGGTGCGCTGTGTGGGCGTGCTGTGCGGCGGCATTCCGCGGGCGGACCTGGAGCAGGCGGGCGCGGAGGCGGTCTACGACGACCCCGCTGAGCTGCTGGCGAAGCTCGCGGACAGCCCGTTCGCGTGGCTCCCGTTCGAGCGGTGACGCAGATCACGTCATAACGCGACAGAGCGGGGAACAGCCAGGGGTGGTTGCCCGTTGAACAACGCGTGGGTGTGGATGGGACAGTGTCCCCGGGCCTCACCTTTTGCCCACAGGGACGATCGTTCGGCTGAAGCCCTGTGGAGCCTTTCGCCGAGAGGCGACCGCCATCCGCGCCCACACCTTGACCGCCCCGACCGTGATTCCCCCGTCCGGTCGGGGCTTCCTTCTGTCCGGTCGGGACTTTCTCCCGTCCGGGCCGCGCTCCGGAAAGGCGCTTGACTTGGAGAGCACTCCAATTCGTAGCGTTCCCGGCATGAGCACTGCACAGCACAAGATCGGATCGGGCTTCGACGCCCGCAGCACCGCCGACGACGTCCTCGCCGGCCTCGACCTGACCGGGAAGCTGGCGATCGTCACCGGCGGCTACTCGGGGCTCGGCCTGGAGACCACCCGTGCGCTCACGAAGGCGGGCGCCCGGGTCGTCGTACCGGCCCGCCGCCCCGCGGCCGCCCGGGAGGCCGTCGCGGGCATCGACGGCGTCGAGGTGGACGAGCTGGACCTCGGCGACCTGGACAGCGTGCGCGGCTTCGCGGAGCGGTTCCTCGCCTCCGGCCGCACCATCGACTTCATGATCGACAACGCCGGGATCATGGCGTGCCCGGAGACCCGGGTCGGGCCCGGCTGGGAGGCGCAGTTCGCCACCAACCACCTCGGTCACTTCGCGCTGGTCAACCGCCTGTGGCCGGCGATCGTCCCGGGCGGCGCCCGGGTCGTGTCGGTCTCCTCGCGCGCGCATCACTTCTCGGGCATGCGCTGGGACGACGTCCAGTGGACCGAGGGCTACGACAAGTGGCAGGCCTACGGCCAGGCCAAGACCGCGAACGTCCTGTTCGCCGTCCACCTCGACCGGCTCGGCCGCGAGCACGGCGTACGGGCCTTCTCGCTGCACCCCGGCGGCATCCTCACCCCGCTCCAACGGCACATCCCCAGGGCGGAGATGATCGAGCGCGGCTGGATCGACGAGAACGGCACCGTCCTCAACCCCGAGGGCTTCAAGACCCCGCCCCAGGGCGCGGCCACCCAGACCTGGGCGGCGACCTCACCCCAGCTCGACGGCCTCGGCGGGGTCTACCTGGAGGACTGCGACATCGCCGAACCGGCCGTGGAGGGCGAGACCGCCGGCGTCAAGGACTGGGCGACCGACCCCGGGCAGGCGGCCCGCCTGTGGGAGCTGTCGGCGGACCTGACGGGCGTGAACGCGTTCGCTTAGAGCCGGAGTTCATCCGTCCCGAACCGGAGTTTATTCGTCCGGAACCGGAGTTCAGTCGTCCGAGTCCCCGGCGGCCGCGGGGTCGAGGTCCTCGCCCACGGTGTAGGTGTCCTTGAGCTTCACCTCGGAGACCCCGCGGCCCTCCGGGAAGACGCGGCGCCAGTCGCCGACGACGTGCAGCTCGTCGGTGCCCATGGCGCGGACGACCAGGAGGCCCTCGTCGTGCGCCTTGTAGGCCTTCATCCAGAGGTTGGCGAAGGCCTGGGAGCGGATGAGGTGCATCCAGTCGGGACGGTAGAGCTCCCGGTTGTAGTTGGACTCCCCCATCGTGGAGACGAACTTGGAGTACATCGCCTTCACGTACTCCAGCGTCACCTCGTCGTCCTCGGCGATCGCCCGGTCGCGGGCGTCCTTCAGCGCGACCCGGAACTTCTCCAGGAGGCTCTCGGTCGCGCCCGAGGTGAACGACTCATGGATCTCCGGCGGGTCGCACAGCCCGTACTTCGGCCCCGACAGACGCAGCAGCAGCCGCAGCGTGGGCTCGGTGACCCAGAGCGGGCCGGGCTCGTCGCGGTTGCCGATCGGGTTGGGCAGATGGTCCTCGTGGTCCCAGTGCGGCGGGGTGATCAGATGGACGCCGGCGCGACGCCGGTCGTGGTCGAAGCCGGTGGAGTGCTCCAACTGGCCGATCGGCAGATGCGTCTTGAGCGCCGACAGATACGCGCCGTTGATGTCGAGGGCCGTCACCTCGTGGGCGCCGGGCGGGAGTTCGGTGCGCGCCCACTTCGGACGGGCCTCCCAGATCCGGTCGGCGCCGCGGGCGGTCTGCTTGCGCAGGACCTCCGGGATCCAGGGGTGCGCGACGACGTCGTACCGGCCGCCCTTGCGGGTCTGGTCCAGCAGCGCCATGGCGTCCGGGATGGCCCGCTTGATCAGCGCCGCGGTCGCCGCCTCCAGATCCCCGGCGTGCTTCTCCAGCGCGGCGGCCACGGCGGCGCCGATCAGATCGGTCTCCTCCGAGGCGGTCTGCATACGACGGCCAACGGGGACGACCCGTACGGGCTTCCCGGCGCGGTCGCGCTGAGCGGGGGCCGGCTTGGCCGGCTCGCGGTCCTCGACGGGGGCGGGAGAAGGAGTGGGCTCCGCCGACGCCGCCGTACCGCAGTCGGCGGGATCCAGATGCTGGGGGAAACCCGCCACCTGATGCCGGGCGGGCATGCCGCACAGCACGCAGGGCTGGGGGGACGACAGGGCCTCGACCTCGTCGGACTCTTCGGTGTCGTCGGCAGCGGTATCGGAACCGGTATCGCCATCGGTACCGGTCTGCGCTTCTACGACGTCGTCGGCGCCCGGCGTCTCGGCCTCTACCGCCTCCGCCGCTTCCTCCGACCGCGCCGCGAGTTTCGCCTGCGCCCCCTCCAGGAAGTACGCGTACTTCTCGCGCACCTCGCCGCTCGGGTCCCGCCCCGTCTCCCATCCGCCGACGGTGGACGGGCTCACCCCGAGGGCCTGAGCCACCTGGGCGCGGGAGAGGTTGAGCCCCTCGCGCAGCCCGCGCCGCACGTCGACCGGCGGCAGCGGCACTTCCTCGCGGGCGCCCGCGAGGAGCGCGTCGATCGCCTCGAACTCCGTCATCGGGTCACCGCCGTCGGTCCACCGGTCCTGCGCCGCCGTACGGGCAGGGTCTCGCACGCCCGGGTCGGTCCGGCCAGCAGGTCGAGCACGTCGATGCCGAAGTGCGCGGCGAGCGCGTCGCAGTCGGCCAGACTCCACGCGGCGCTGCCGGACTGACGGCGGCTCACCTGTGCCTGGCTCACGCCCAGCGCGACGGCGATGTCCGCCTGCGACTCACCCGTCGCGTGCATCAACGCGGCGACCGAAGACCTCACACGTTCTCCCAAGGACAGTCCCACCCCGCCAACCCTACCCGGCCTCATGCGTGTGTCGCATGAGCCATGCTGCGCACGCAATACGGAGTTGTCTCCTCCCCCGTCGGGGTACTCGTTCGGTCCGTCGCGGGCCCGCCCGAGAGGAGCCGAAGGTGAGCAGGATCATCGTCACGGGTGGCACCGGAAATGTCGGCACGAGTGTCGTGCGCCGTGGTGCATCTGGCCTGGGCGTTCCAGCCGACGCATGATCCGGGTCTTCGAGGCGGTGGCCGCGGCCGGGGTGCCGGCGCTGGTGCACGCCTCGTCGGTCGGCGCGTACTCGCCGGGGCCGAAGGAGGGGGCCGTGGACGAGTCGTGGCCCACGCACGGCTGGCCGGACGCCACGTACTGCCGGGAGAAGGCCTATCTGGAGCGCGCCCTGGACACCTTCGAGCGCGACCACCCCGATGTACGCGTGGTGCGGATGCGGCCGGCGTTCCTGTTCAAACGGGAGTCGGCGAGCGAGCAACGCCGTGTCTTCGGCGGCCGTTTCCTGCCCGGCCCGCTGGCCCGCCCGGAACTGCTGCCCTTCCTGCCGGACATCCCCGGGCTGCGCGTCCAGGCCCTGCACACGGACGACGCAACAAGGTCTACTCCGACCCCCCGGACGCGCTCAGCCGGAAGGCTCTTCGGGTACCGGGTGTTCGGGATGGACGTTCGCCGAGCGCGGTGTGCCCTGGCGGCCCGCGCCCGCCTCGTCGGTGTCGGGGACGTCCGTGTCAGGGGACTCGTCGTCCGCCGTTTCGGGGTCGGCGTCCCAGGGGTCCTCGCCCGCGCCCGCTACCTGGTCCGGCATGTCCCGCGGTACGGGTTCGCCGTCGGGGCCCTTGCGGTGTCGGTCGGCCACGGCTCCTCCCTTCGCGTGGTCCGGGCGACACGCGAGTACCTCTGCCGTCACGGGCGAAACCTCAGTGCGGGGCGCGCTCCTCCAGCGCGGTGCGCCAGGCCGGGTGCGGTCCCTCGGGGGCGGGCTCGGGGCGGCGGCCGCCGCGGGCGAAGAAGTCGGCGAGGGGGAGGATCGCGGCGCCGACGGTGACCGCGTCGGGTCCGAGCCGGCCGAGGTCGATGGTGACCTTCTCGGCCGGGTGGCGCAGGGCGTAGGAGGCGGCGTGGCGGCGTACGGCGGGCAGGAAGCGGGCGCCGAGCTGGAGTCCGGCCCAGCCACCGATGAGGATGCGCTCGGGCTGGAAGAGGTTGATCAGGTCGGACAGGCCCGCGCCCAGGTACTCGGCGGTCTCTTCGAGGACGGCGAGGGCGACCGGGTCGGGGGGCGTGCCGTCGTCGGCGGGGTACGCGGCGGCGAGCATCGCGGTGAGCGCGGTCTCCTCGTCGGTGCCCTCGGGCGGGCGTCCGCCCTCCTCGCGCCAGCGGTCGAGCAGTGACTCGGCGCCCGCGTAGGCCTCCAGGCAGCCCAGCGCACCGCATCGGCAGCGGCGCCCCCTGACCCGTACGGTCAGATGCCCCCACTCGACCGCCCGGCCGTGGTCCACCTCGGGGGTGACCAGGCAGGCGCCGACGCCGGAGCCGAACAGGACGACGACCGCGTTGTGCGCGCCGCGGCCGCCGCCGAACCACATCTCGGCCTGGCCGAGGGTCTTGGCACCGTTGTCGATGAAGTAACGGACGTCACCGGGGAGTTGAGAGGTCGACCGGAGCAGTGCCTCCAGCGGGACGGCGTCCCAGCCGATGGTCTGGCCGTGGACGACGGCGCCGCGGTCCGCGGTGTGCTCGATGATTCCGGGGACGCCGATGCCGACGCCGAGGAGCTTCTCGGGGGCGATGCCGGCGGTGGTGAGGACTTCGGCGACGCCGTCGCGGATGTGGCCGACGATGACGTCGACGTCGTAGCCCTGCCGGGTCAACGGGCGTTCGGCGCGGGCGAGTTCGGTGAGGGTGAGGTCGAACAGCTCGACGCGCACCCGGGTCTCGCCGACGTCGACGCCGATCATGTGGCCGCTGCCGGGGGCGACGCGCAGCAGGGTGCGGGGGCGGCCGCCGTCGGAGTCGACGCTGCCGGCCTCCTCCAGCAGGCCGTCGGCGACGAGGTCGGCGACGACATTGCTGACGGAGCCGGAGCTCAGGCCGGTGGCCGGGCCGAGTTCGAAGCGGCTGAGGGGGCCGTCGAAGTAGAGCCGTTGCAGCACGGCCGTCCGGTTGGCCCGCCTCAGATCGCGTACCGTGCGCCCGTTCCGCCCCGCCATGTCGCTCCCCTCGAACACTGTCCGCCACTGTCCGACCTGCAACATACCGGTGCGGGAGCACTTCCGACGACCCTTAATTCACGATGTGAACTATGAGACCCTCATAGAGGTCAGGAAAGCTCCGCGATCTCGGCCAGCGCGGCCGCCAGTTCCGGTACCACCGCTTCCTGTCGCCACCGGCAGTCCTCCTCGCCCATCTCCCTCGGGACCGTCTCGGTGAGCATGATCAGGTAGAGGTAGGCGCGGTAGAGGGCGTAGCGGAGTCGAGCCGGGACGTCGAACTCGGCGTGGCCGCCCGCTTCCCGGTAACCGGCCAGGAACGCCTCGTCGTCCTGGATGTCACCGAGGAGCCGGAGGGAGACGAAGTCGGCGATCGGGTCGCCCCAGAACATCCGCTCGCCGTCGATGAGGCCGCCGATGCGGGTCTCTCCGTCCACGCGCTCCACGAGGATGTTGCCGGGCCACAGGTCGAAGTGGACGAGGCTCGGGACGGTGATCTCGTCCAGCGCGCCATGGGCGGGCCGGAGGGCATCGGCCACCTCGTCGGCGGAGCACGGCAGTTGGGCGCCGTAACGGCGGGCGTCGTCGAGGACCGCGTCGAGCATTCCGGTGAACGCGGTCCGCCAGTCGGCGGCGAGCGGGCCGAGGGCGCCGGACGGGTAGCCGAAGGCGGGGCCGGTCACGCGGTGGAGCCGGGCGACCTGGCGGCCCAACTCCTCACTCAGGACCTGCTGTTCGGCGGCGGCGAGCTGTCCGTCCCAGGCATCACCGGGGACGGCGGTCATCAGCAGGTCCCGGCCGAGGACCACGACCCGGGGCGCCGGTACGTCCGCCTCGGCGGCCCCACGGTAGAACTCGGCCTCGGCGACAAGGAGTTGGCGCTCATGGCTCAGCCCGGGGACGCTCTCGTCCGGCGGCACCTTCAGCACATAGCGGCTGCCGTCGGTGAGGACGAGCTCCTCGACGGTGTTGTAGGTGCCGCCCGTCAACGGGCGGAGATGGGCGAGGTGTTCGGCCGGCAGGCCCGCCTCCTCCAGGATGCGTCGGGCCCGTGCCCAGGAGTCCCCCACCGTGCGCCCACCCTTCTCGTTCGCAAGACTGCGGTCAGCCCGCCGCGTACACGTCCTCGACATAACGCCCGTCCGCGATCAGCTCGTCGAGCCACTACTCGGCGGCCGTCGCGTCGGCGTCGGCCGTGTGCTTCCGGTACAGGGTACGGAACCCCTCCCGCACCCCCGGCGCCATCCGCGATCCGTCACCGGTCGCGCCATCAGGTCTCGGTGTCCCGGCGGGCACCCGGCGGTGTGGAACGGTTCGAGGAACTGACGGCCGCCCCGGTGAGGGACACGGTCGAGGAGACCCCACCCTGGCCCTCCGCGCGAGCCGCGCCACCGCGGCCCGGGCCGCCCGGGAAACCGGCCGCGGAGCACGCCGTACCCGCGCCCTCCGGCGCCCCGAACCGGGCGAGCGTGTGCCAGACCATCTTCAGGTCCTGGAGTTCGTACCGCCCCGTGCGCGCGGCGTCGCCGATGATCCTCGGGTCGACCCGGCCGTCCTCGGCGATGCGGGCGCCCAGCTCGGCGTACTCCCGCCCCCGGTAGTCCGCGTGGTGCCGCAACCGCGCCACGGTGAGCCGGTAGCCGGGGTGCCATGCGACGGGGCAGGGCAGTGTCCGTGCCCGGGCCTCGACGGGGGTGCCGCGGTAGCAGGCGTCCAGGACGAGCGCCTCCACGTCCCGGGCGAGGGAGACGCCGCCGTGGATCTGTGCCTCGATGTAGTCGTTGAGGGCGTCCTGCTCGTCCGCCTCGGCGAGGGCGATCAGGGACATGCCGGCGGCGACGCCGAAGTGGGTGGGCTCGGCGGCGCTGTCGGGGTAGCAGAAGGTAGCCCGGCGCAGGACCTCGGACGTCAGCCGGAAGTGCGAGGAGCCGAAGCGTGGGGCGGCGCCCACCGCCTGGCGGCGGAAGTCGAGGGCGCCGTAGACGGGGCGGTCGTGGGCGGCCGCGTCGTCGTAGGCGCCGCCGAAGATGCGGCTCTCCCAACGCCAGCGGTCACCGCCGGGGTGTGCGGTGAGGCCGCCGTTGCTGGTGCCGGTCACGAACTGGGAGTGGTACGTGCCGTCGCGCGCCAGCGCCTCCAGGATCGGGAGTCCACCGGTCAGCCGGTCCGGGTGGAAGTTCAGCGTGATGCGGACCTCCGGGTCGACGGCCGGGCCCGCCGACAGCGCCGCCACATGGCGCAGCGCCGCCCGCGCCCGCGCCGACTCGACGACGTTCTCGAAATTCACTCGCCCCTCCGCGTCAAGGCCGTCTATCCTAGGGAAACCTAGGGCCACTAGTTTTTTCGCCCTCACCTTTCGGAAAATGCGCCGACGTCCACAGGAGCCTCCCCCATGCGATCCCTCACCGAGCACGACATCCGCGACTCCTTCGTGAACTGTTCGAAGGGGGAGGCCAAGCGGGTCTCCCTGCCGCGGGATCTCGACGAACGCCCGTGGGAGGACCTGGACTTCCTCGGGTGGCGGGATCCCGGGGCGCCCGATCGCAGCTATCTGGTCACCGAGCGGGGCGGGCGGCTCGTCGGACTGACGCTGCGGCTGACGTCCGGGTATCGGGGCTTTCTGCACCGCAGCATGTGTTCGCTCTGTCTGACGACCCACCCGGGCGGCGGCGTCTCGCTGATGACCGCGCGCAAGGCCGGCGCGGCCGGGCGGGAGGGGAATTCGGTCGGTCTGTACATGTGCACCGACCTGGCGTGTTCGCTGTACGTCCGGGGCAAGAAGGTCCCGCAGAGCACGCTGCGGATCGAGGAGAGCCTGACGGTGGAGGAGCAGATCGCCCGGACGACGGGCAATCTGTCGGCCTTCATCGACAAGCTCCACTCCTGAACCTGATCCGGTCGATCCGGTCCGTGATGAGCGGGGCCCGATCAGTCCACCGTCAGCACGATCTTGCCTCGGTTCTCGCGCCGCCCCAGTCGCTCATGGGCGGCGCGCGCCTGCGCCAGGGGCAGGACCGTCTCGACGGGCACGCGATAGGTGCCCGCTGCGACCCGCTCGGCCAGTTCGCGCAGGTCGGGGCGGGGGTCCCAGCCGTGGCGCTGGCGGTTGGTGAGCTGGAAGCCGAGGATCGACACGTTCTTGGGGTAGAAGTCGCGGGTGTCGATGGTGCTGGGCGCGAGGGCGACGTTGGCGAGCGCCACGACCCGGCCGCCGTGTCCGACCTGGCGCAGGCTCCGCGGGAAGGCGGCGCCGCCGACGGTGTCGAGGACGACCTCCGCGCCCCGCCCGTCGGTCAGCCGCAGCACCTCCTCCACCTCCGCGTCCTCGGGGTACGCGGAGGTGTCGACCGTGACGTGGGCGCCGAACTCCCCCGCCCAGGCGGCCTTCTCCGCCGACCCGGCGAGCGCGATGACCCGGGCCCCGGCCTCCGCCGCGATCTGCACGGCCGCGGTGCCGACCCCGCTCGCGGCGGCCTTCACCACCACGGTGTCCTCCTTGGTGACCCGGGCGAGATGCCGTACGCAGTACCAGGCGGAGAGCCAGGCGATGGGCAGCGTCGCCGCCTCGGTCAGCTCCACACCGTCGGGCAGGGCGACCACCTGCGTCACCGGCACGGCCGCCGACTCGGCATAAAAACCGGGTGACTTCACCCCGTCCAGCGCGACCACCCGCTGTCCGACGCTGAACTCGCTCACCCCCTCCCCCACCGCGGCGACGACACCGGCCGCCTCGGCGCCCGGGATCAGCGGGGGCCGCCCGGCGTTGTGGTAGACGCCCGCCCGCAGCAGGGCGTCCGCACGGTTCACACCGGCCGCCGCGATCCGTACGAGCACCTCCCCCGGCCCCGCCACCGGATCCGGCACCTCGGTCTCCACCAGCACCTCGGGCCCGCCGAACTCCTCGATCCGCACCGCGCGCATGATCCACCCGCTTTCCGTCGTGACTGACACCACTTGAACCGGTGTCACTCTGCGACACCGGTTCAAGTGGTGTCAAGCGATAGGGGCGACGGGTAAGCTCGTCCCCATGACCAGCACCGACCCCGAGCTCTCCTTCCCGTTCGTCGGCGGCCGCCCCTGTCTGGACTTCGTGGCCACGCTCGGCAAGCGGCACGCCACGCCCAAGGAGCGGCTGCCGGACCCCGCCGCGCTGGCCCGCTGGCTGACGGAGGCGGAGCTGGCCGTGGGCGAGGAGCCGGTGCGGGTGACCGCGCGGGACCTGGCCGACGCCCGCGTCCTGCGCGAGGCCGTCAACCGTGTCGTCCGGACCGCGATGGCCGGACAGGAACCCGAGCCGGCCGATGTCGAGCTGGTCAACGAGGCGGCAGCCAAGCCGGATCTGGCGCCACAGCTGGGCGAGGTGCGCTGGTCGGCCCGGCAGCCGGCGCGGGCCGCCCTGGCGACGGTGGCCCGGGACGCCGTACTGCTGGCGGGCGGGTCGCTGATCGAACGGGTCAAGGAGTGCGGGAACCCGGACTGTTCACTCCTCTTCCTCGACGACTCCCAGGCCAGGCGCCGCCGTTGGTGCTCGATGGAGCGCTGCGGCAACCTCGCGAAGATCGCCGGCTACCGGTCCCGCAGCCGGGCCGCTTCGACCCGGTGAAGATGGACCAGGACGTCGTAACTGCGGGCGAGCGCCGTGTCGTACGGGCCGTCCGGGTACGCCGTGCCGATGCTGCGGGTGGGCCGCGCCCCGAGCAGCCACTCCCGGGCCGGTGATCCGGCGGACCTCATGTCGAGTACGTAGTCACGGTGACGCACCCGGTCGAGGGTCCGCTCGTTGCTGCCCGGACCCGCGGGGCCGAGCGTCCAGCGGCGTACGGTCTCGTCGTCCTGGCCGGTGGCGTTGAAGGAGCCGCGGTCGAAGGTCAGGCCGATGTTCAGGTACCCGGCGCCGAGGGTGTCGCGGAGGAAGGCGCCCTGCACCTTCGGGTAGTGGGCCGGGTCGTCGGGGACGTAGCCGATGTGGTTGTTGTGCGCGGACAGCAGCACCTTGGTCCCGGTGTGCTCCTGCCACCACACCACGTCGGCGGCCATCGTGGCGTCGCGGTACCGCATGGCCGCGGCGAGTTGGGCCGGGTCCTCGACGTCGAAGGCGTACTGCCGGGCCGTCTGGTCGATCGCCGTCGCGTTGCGCAGGGTCAGGTCGTCGGCTCCCGCCCTCGCGACCAACTCCAGGGCCTCGTCGGCGCGTTCGGCCAGCTTCCTGCGCTCCGCATACGGCTTCGCCAGGTACTGCTCGATGTACGTACCGGTCGCGACGGTGGGCCGCAGCCCGGCGTAGAGGCCGGTGAGTCGCGCGCGCAGCTCCGGGTCCACCGCGGCCGTCACGGCGTCGTACAGCTCCGGGCCGGTCCAGGCGATGTCGTCGCCCAGGAAGCGGACGGGGTCGGCGGGGTGGCGGAGGTTGTAGGCGCGCATCCACTCCAGGAGCCGTAGGTAGTCGCTGTTGTTCCACCACTGGTAGTCGCGCTGGAACTCCTCGCGCAGGATGCGCCGGAGGTCGCCCTTGCCGTGGAGGACGTAGTCGTCGAGGCGCAGTCCCGTGCTCCAGGGCGCTTCCAGGGCGAAGGTGCGGAAGCCCTTCTCCTCGACGAGGTGGCGGAAGACGCGGTCCTTGAGGGCGAAGAACTCGTGGGAGCTGTGGGTGGCCTCGCCCAGGCCGACGACTCGGGCGTCGCCGATCATCGGGTCGAGGGCGCGGAGGTCGCGGGTGTCGCCGCCGGGTTCGACGGTGCGCAGGGGGTGGGCCGCGCGGTCGAGGGCGGCGACCACCGTGGTGGGGGTGGGGGTCGCGGCGGCCAGGGTGGCGGCCGCCAGGGCGATGAGCAGGGTCAGGAGTGTTCCCATCCTCTTCATCGTCCGAGGTTTTCCCGCCGGGCCCGGCGGGGGCCATCCGGCTGTCCTCCGTCAGGGGGTGCGGGAAACCCCCGGGTGCCAGTGCGGGTCGCGGCCGAGGAAGGCGAGGAGCGCGTCGGCGCGGCCGGAGTCGTCCGGTGTCTTCCGGGCAGGGGCGAACACCCCGTAGGAGTCCCGGAGATGATCCACGAGCCGCTCCGCGAGCGGCCAGATGTCCTCCGCGAGTTCCTCGGTCAGCGGCCGGTCCTGTCCCGTCGCCACCGCGATGTCCCAGGCGTGCACGGCGGCGTCCATCGCGGCCGCGGCGGCGGCCAGCCGCCGGGGCAGCGGGCCCAGCGGCGTGGGCACCTCGTCCGCGCCGGCGGGCAGAGCGGCGTACGCCCCCGCCACCAGGCCCAGCGCCGCGTCCAGCTCCGCCACCGGGTCCGGAGCGAGCGCGTCGGCCGGTGCGAAGGGGTCGGAGTCGGGCCGTCCGCCGGTGATCGCGAGGCCGTAGCCCTGCTGGTCGATCCGCGCGTGGTTGAGGACCTGCCGGGCCGTCCACTCGGTGCACGGCGTCGGCGCTCCCCACGCCCCTGCCGGGACCGCCGCGACCACCTCGCGCAGGTAGCCGTGCGCCTCGGTGAGCACCTGGAACTCTCGGGTGTCCGCCATCACTGTTCCCCCCTCTTGCCGTCGACCGCTTTGTGCGAACAATCTAGGCGTCGTTGCGGACAGTTACCGTCCGCAATGCGTGGAACTGTGGAACTGTGGAAAAGGGACAGCCTGAGGATGCGAGATGTACGTGAGTGGACGGCGTCCCTCGTGCGCTTCGTGAAGCGACGCAGGGACCCTGTGGTCGTACAGACGCTGCGGTCGGCGGCCGCGGCGACGATCGCGTACGTCATCGCGCTCCGCCTGAGTCCCGAGGCGGCCCCGCTCACCGCGCCCCTGACCGCGCTGCTGGTCGTCCAGGTCACCCTCTACGCCACGCTCACCAACGGCATCCGCCGGGTGAACTCCGTGGTGGCCGGGGTCCTCGTGGCCATCGCGTTCAGTCTGCTGGTCGGTCTGACCTGGTGGAGCCTGGCGCTGCTGATCCTGGCCTCGCTGGGGGTGGGGCATCTGGTCAGGGTCGACGAGTACGTGCCCGAGGTCGCGATCAGCGCGATGCTGGTCCTCGGGGTCACCGCGGTCGGGGACTACGCCTGGGCGCGGGTGGTGGAGACGCTGATCGGCGCGGTCGTGGGGCTCGCCTTCAACCTGCTGTTCGCGCCGCCGGTGTGGGTGGACGAGGCGGGCGAGTCGATCGAGGGACTGGCCCGCCGGGTACGGCAGTTGATGCTGCTCATGGGCGAGGAGGCGGCGGGGCGCACGCCCGTCGAGCGCGCCACCGAGCGGCTGCACGAGGCGCGGCGCCTGGACCACGACATCGTGGAGGTGGACGCGGCCCTCAAGCAGGCCGAGGACAGTCTGCGGCTCAACCCGCGCGTGCGCGAGGGGCTGCTGCACCGGGTGGTGCTGCGCACCGGCCTTGACACCCTGGAGATCTGCACGGTCGTCCTGCGGGTGCTCGCGCGCACGCTCACCGACCTCGCCAAGGAACGCGACCCCGAGCCGCTGTTCGCGCCGCAGTCGGGGGCCGCCGTGGAGCGGCTGCTGTCGGAGATCGCCGACGCCGTGGTCAGTTTCGCGGTCCTGGTCACCACCGACGTCACGGTGAGCGCCGAGTCCGCAGAGGAACGGCTCGCCTCCCAGCTCCGCCAGGCCACGGCCACCCGCGACAAGCTCGCCCAGCTGCTCCTTGAGGAGGTCCAGCGCGACGCCGGCCAGTGGCAGCTGTACGGCGCCGTGGTGACCGAGGTCAACCGCATCCTCGACGAGCTCGACACCGAGCACCGCTCGCGCCGCCTGCTGGAGGAACTGGACCGCACGTCCCGCGAGCAGCGCGAGCGCATGCCACGGCTGAACCGGCTGCGGGAGACGCTCCGCAGGAACCGTCCCGCGTTCGCCGGTCGCTCCAGGTGACGTGGTCACCGCCGAGGGGCACCGGCGTTTGCACCTGAGGGGTGGTCCACGTCAAGGTGGTGGCGGCCGAGGCAACCGATCACCCGAGGTGCGTGCATGGGCAGGGGCGACTGGAGCAGGCGGCGTTTCGTCGGCGCCCTCGCGGGGACGGCGGCCGCGGCGGCGGGCTGCGGTGAGTCGCCAGACCCGACGACGTCAGCGCCTTCAGCGCCTCCTACGACCTCGGAGCCACCGGCGGCCCGGGCGCCCGAACCGAGCACCCCCAGCACCTCACCCACCTCCACCCCCACCGGCCCCCGCCCCCTCCACCTCGGCACCTACACCTCCGCCGAGAACGGCGGCTCCGGCATCGGCTTCGCCACGTACGACCCGGAGTCGGGCAAGGTGAGCGAGGGCGGGACTCTCAAGGGCGTCGACGACCCCTCGTATCTCGCCCTGCATCCGGACGGCCACACGCTCTACGCGGTGAACGAGCGGTCGCAGGGCGCCGTGACCGCCGTACGGCTGTCCGACCGCACCGTGCTGGGGAGCCGGAGCACCGGTGGCGGTGCGCCCTGTCATGTGTCGGTGCATCCGGGCGGGCGGTGGCTGTTCAGCGCCAACTACGCCTCGGGCAGCGTGGCCGTGCATCCGCTGGACGCCTCGGGGGCGATCGGCGGGCGCGCCGACCTCGTGGTGCACTCCTCGCCGGACCCGGGTCCGGGCCAGGAGGGCCCGCACGCCCATCAGGTCGTCACGAGTCCGGACGGCGGTCATGTGCTCGCCGTCGACCTGGGCACGGACACCGTGTACAGCTACCGGCTCGACGAGCGGAGCGGACGGCTCACCGAGGTCGCGCGGGCGCGGACCCGGCCGGGCGCGGGACCGCGCCATCTGACCTTCCACCCCGGTGGCCGGTACGCCTATCTGGCCAACGAGGCCGACAACACGGTCGCCGTCTGCGCGTACGACGCGCGGACCGGCCGCCTCACCGTCGGCGCGGCGCAGTCCACGGGAACGGGTCCCGGCACCAGCTACCCGGCGCAGCTCCTGGTGACGCCGGACGGGTCGTACGCCTATCTCGCCAACCGGGGCGACAACAGCCTCACGCGGTACGGGGTCGAGGCGGACGGCGCCCGGTTGAGGCTGCTCGACACCGTGCCGATCCCGGGTGACTTCCCGCGGCAGATCGCCTTGTCGCCGGACGGGAGGCTGCTGTTCACGGCGAACCAGCGGTCCAGCTCGGTGTGCGTGTTCCATGTGGACCCGGACAGCGGGAGACTGCGGCTCGCGGGCGAGCCGTTCGCGTCACCCGTCGCCGTCTGTGCGCTGCCGCTGTAGGGCGCGCGGGCAGGAGGCGGAGCCGGCCTGGGTGAGCAGGACGTGCATCCGCTCGGTGAGCTGGGCGACGTCGTCGGCGGGCCGGTGGAAGGGCAGGCGTACGTCGCCGTGGGCGCGGGTGCGTTCGATGCGCAGGGTCAGTCCGTGCCGGTCGACGGCGAGGGGCTGCACTTTGACGGCGCCGTGGAGGCTGTCGGGCTCGACGAGCCGGGTGAGCCGTTCGACGGCGTCGGCGTGGCAGTCGGCGAGGTGGGTCAGCAGCCGTGCCTCGGCCGTGGCCAGCGGGTCGGGGGCGGCGCCGGCGAACTCGTCGAGGTCGATGACGACCGCGCCGGAGGGCTGGCGCAGCACCACGCGGGTCGCCTTGAACGCCAGTTTCCCGTCCTCGGGGGCGAACCAGCCGGCCAGCCAGAGGCGGGCGCGGATCCGGTTGCGCACCGGGACGGGCGAGACGTCCGCGAACTCCAGCACGGCGGACGGCTCTCCGCGGGGCGCGCAGATCGCCGCCGTGAGCAGGGCGCTGTCCTCGGGCACCTCCAGCAGCACCCGGCCGTCCTCGGTGACGGTGTGCGCGCCGACGTACTCCTCGCGCCCGCCGTCCGCGGTCACCGCGCAGGACCACGCGGTGGCGAGCATCGAGCGCGCCCGCTCCGCCGCGGCAGGCGCCGCCGTCCAGCCTTGGCCGTCATCCATCCCAGCACCCATCCCAGAACCTCCTTAGGTAAGCCTTGCCTAACCTATCGAAGATCCCGGCGTACGCCAACCAGCGCCCCGGGCCTTTACGGTTCCCTTTCGGCGCGCACGAGCGGCGCTCAAGGCGCGATGACTCCCAGAAGGGCGCGTGCGCACAGGTCGCGCACCTGCTCCTTGGTGAGTTCGGAACCCCGCAGCCACTCCAGGCAGACGGCGGTGGTGAAGGCCAGCCAGCCGCGCACGGCCAGCACGACATCGGCGCGCGCCTCGAAGACGGCACCGAACTCCGGGTCCGCGGCCAGCGCCGCGAGGATCTGCCGCTCCTGCGCCGCCAGCGCCCGCTGATAGACCTTGCGCACGGTCTGGTCCCCCGCGGCGTCGGCCCGGTGGAAGGCGCGGTATCCGTGCGCGTGCGACTCGACGTAGCCGAGGAACGTGTCGAGCCCGGCGGACAATTGTTCCCGCGCCGGGACGCCCGGCACGGCCGCGGTCATCCGCAGCATCCGCCCGCTCTCCCGCTCGACGACCGCCGCGAAGAAGTCCCGCTTGGTCGGGAAGTAGTGGTAGAGCAGCCCGCGCGAGACCCCGGCGATCTCGGCGACGCGCTCGATCCACACGTCGTCGTACGGACTCTCCGAGAACAGCCGCGCGCCGACCGCGAGGAGCTGCTCGCGGCGCTCCTCGGTGCTGAGCCGACGGCGTGTGCGTTCGCCCTGCTTGGCGGCCATGTCCGCACTTTACTTGACGTGGGTTCAACAGCGGGACCAGACTTGAACCCGCTATTGAACCCACGTACAACACGCTCAACCCGCGGGTGGATCAAGGGAGATGGCGGTATGACGGACACCACGGCCGGAACGGGACTGCCGAAGGGGTTCCGCGGCGCCGAGCAGGGCTGGCCCGAACTGCGCCGCATCCCGCATCCGCCGCGCCGGATCCCGCTGATCGGGGACGTGCTCGGCGCGAACAGGCGCACCCCGCTCCAGGACTCCCTCAAGTACGCCGCCCTGCTGGGGCCCATCTACCGGCGCAAGATCTTCAACCGGGAGTTCGTGTTCGTGGGGGGCGCGGACCTCGCGGCGGACCTCGCCGACGAGACACGCTTCGCGAAGCACGTGGGGCTCGGGATCGCCAATCTGCGGCCGGTCGCCGGGGACGGGCTGTTCACCGCGTACAACCACGAGCCGAACTGGCAGCTGGCGCACGACGTGCTGGCGCCGGGCTTCAGCCGGGAGGCGATGGAGGGCTACCACCCGATGATGCTGGCCGTCGCCGAGCGGCTCACGGACCACTGGGACCGGGAGCTCGCGGCGGGCCGCGCGGTGGACGTGCCCGGGGACATGACCAAGCTGACGCTGGAGACGATCGCGCGGACCGGGTTCGGGCACGACTTCGGTTCCTTCGAACGGGACCGGCCGCATCCGTTCGTGTCGGCGATGGTCGGCACGCTCACCTACGCGCAGCGGCTCAACACCGCGCCCTGGGCGGGGCTGTTGCGGGAGGCGGCGCGGCGCAACGAGGCCGACATCGCCTATCTGAACCGTACGGTCGACGATCTGGTCCGGGAGCGTCAGGGCACGAGCGGCGGGAACGGCGACCTGCTCGACCGGATGCTGGAGACGGCCCACCCGGAGACCGGGGAACGGCTCTCGGCCGAGAACGTCCGGCGCCAGGTGATCACCTTCCTGGTCGCCGGTCACGAGACCACCTCGGGGGCGCTCTCCTTCGCCCTGCACTACCTCTCCCGGCACCCGGACGTCGCCGCACGCGCGCGTGCCGAGGTGGACCGGGTGTGGGGCGACACGGAGGTGCCCGGGTACGACCAGGTGGCGAAACTCCGTTATGTCCGCCGGGTCCTGGACGAGTCCCTGCGGCTGTGGCCGACGGCGCCCGCCTTCGCCCGGGAGGCCCGCGAGGACACCGTGCTGGCCGGGGAGCATCCGATGCGACGGGGTGCGTGGACCCTGGTCCTCACGCCCATGCTGCACCGCGATCCCTCGGTCTGGGGCGCGGACGCCGAACGCTTCGACCCCGACCGCTTCGACCCCCGGGCCGTCCGCACACGTGCCCCGCACACCTTCAAGCCGTGGGGGACGGGCGCGCGGGCCTGCATCGGCCGCCAGTTCGCCCTGCACGAGGCGACGCTTGTCCTGGGCCTGCTGCTACGGCGCTACGAGCTGGGGGCCGACCCGGACTACCGGCTCAAGGTGACCGAGCGGCTGACACTGATGCCGGAGGGGCTGCGGCTGCGGTTGGAGCGGCGGAGCGTGCCAGTGACGGTGGCGCCGACGGCGGACGGGGACGCGGCGGGCGCGGAGCTGCGGTGCCCGGTGCATGGGGCGGGTGACTGAGCCGACGCGCCCTCAGGGGCCTGTCCAGTGTCCCGGTCGTGTCAGCACCCCCGGCAGCCTCGTGCCCGCGCTGCCCCGCGCCGCGTTCAGCTGCGGCTGGGTCAGGAAGAACGCGCCGGTCAGGTCGGCGTCCGTGAGGTCGGTGTCGCGCAGGTCGGCGCCGATCAGGTCGGCGTCCCGGAGGTCGGCGCCCGTGAGGTCGGCGGCGATCAGATAGGCGCCGCGGAGGTTCGCACCGCGGAGGTCGGCGCCTTTGAGGCCGGCGCCCATCAGGTCGGCGCCGCGGCGGTCCTTCTTCTTGCCGCGGGTGCCCGCGCGGACCAGTTCGCTGGTCCTGAGCAGGAGCACGTTGACCTCCTGACGGTGTCGGGGCACGTCCAGGGCGGCCAGTTCCTCCGCTGTCCCCAGCGTGAGTTCCTGCGTCCGCTCCAGCATGCGGCGCAGGTCCGCGTGGACCGGGCGGGCGGCGGGCAGGGTGAGGGCCTCGGTGAGGTACCAGAGCAGTTCGTGGAGCTGCCGTACCACCGGGAAGACGTCGAACATGCGGCGGGCGTGCTCACGCGGACCGGTGCGCCAGTCCTGGCCGCCGAAGGTGACCTGGGAGACCTTCTGCCCGGCGCCGAAGCAGTCGTAGACCGTGCAGCCGGTGAAGCCCTTGTCCCGCAGCCGGGCGTGGATGCCGCAGCGGTGGTCGTCCCGGAGGTTCGCGCACGGCTTGCCCGCCGGCTTGTCCACGGCGAAGTCCGCCGAGGCGGCGAAGGGCAGCGCGACGCAGCACAGCCCGAAGCAGTTCGCGCAGTCGCCGCGCAGGGCTATGTGATCTTGCATGGTGTCCAGGATACGGAACGAAGCTCACCGATGAATTTCTCGCCCTGTGTGGGTCTCCACATACAAGAGAAAACAAAGTCGGCTACCACTGAGACGCAGGCCGACGGAACCAGGAGCAAACCCCGCCCAAGACCGTGGAGAGACACCATGTGCAGCCACCAGCCCGCGTGCCCCACCGCCGACAGCACGGACCACCACGCCGCGATCATCGTGTCGTCCCACCCCGAACAGGGCTGGCATCTGCTGTGCAACGGCACCATCGTCTTCGACGACACCGGTGAACTCCTCCCGGACGGGCGGGTGGTGAGCCCGCTCCGTCCGGTCGGCACGCTGGTGATCGCGGCCTGACTCAGCCCGCCAGGTCCGGCAGGTCGAGAGCGGCGAGCCGCTCCGGGTCGGCCAGGATGTGCAGTTCGGTGATGCGGCCGTCCACGACGGTGATGCCCATGACCGAAAGGGCCTGTCCCTCGGAGGCGTTGAGCACCCCGACCGCGCCGTTGACCAGCACGTACTGCGCGAGCGGCACGAACTGGCGGAACAGCAGGGCCTGTTCGGCCACCGCCCGCGCCCCGCGCACCAGCTTCGACGCCGCCGCACCCCCGACCAGCGCACCGGAGTCGACCCGCAGCGCGACCTCCGGGTGCAGGACCGTGAGGAGCGCCTCGAAGTCGCCGTGGTGGGCGGCGCTCATGAAGGCGTCGACGACCTTCCGCTGCCTGCCCAGGTCCGGCTCGGCCGACGGGGTGGCGCCCTTCACCCGGCGCCGGGCGCGGCTGGCCAGTTGCCGGGTCGTCGCCGGGGTCCGCTCCACGATCTCCGCGATGTCGTCGAAGGGCACCGCGAACATGTCGTGCAGCACGAACGCCAGCCGCTCGGCGGGCTCCAGGGTCTCAAGGACCACCAGCAGGGCGAGACCGACCGAGTCGGCCTGAAGCACCTCCTGCTCCGGGTCGATCCGGGACAGCGGAGTGATCACCGGGTCGGGCACGTATGTGTCGTCCAGCGGGTCCTCGCGGCGCGAGGTCCGGGAGCGGAGCATGTCGAGGCAGACCCGCCCCACCACCGTGGTCAGCCAGCCACCCAGGTTCCGGATCTCCTCCGCGTCCGTGCGCTCCAGCTTCAGCCAAGTCTCCTGGACGGCGTCCTCCGCCTCGGCGAGCGAACCGAGCATCCGGTAGGCCACCGCCTTCAGATGCCCCCGGTGCTCCTCGAAGCGGTCCGCCAGGACGTCCGTGCCGCTCATCTGCTCCCCCAAGAGATCGTTACCTGTGATCGTTATCTGTGATCGTCATCTGCCGAAGACTTCGAAGGCCACGGCCGGCTTCCCGCCGAACCGCTCCCCCGTCGCGGTGGCGTTGCCGGTCAGGAATCCACGGGCGTACGTCTCCGGGTCCTCGGCGGTCAACGCCTCGATGTAGGTGCGGTGTTCGAGCAGTGAGCGCACCGCGCGCTCCAGTCCGGCCGACGCGTCCGCCGCGTGCGTGGGTGTGCCGGAACCCGCCACGGCCACCCAGCGGACGCCGTTCCAGGGCTCCAGGCCGGCTTCCACCAGCTCCGGGAAGATCCACCGGTTCCCCGCGTCGGCGGCCGCGTCCAGGGTGGCCCGGCCCACCGCCACATGGTCCGGGGTGTTCCAGGCGACGCCGCCCCAGGTGTCGCGGTGGTTGAGGGTGATGACCAGCTCCGGGCGGTGCCGGCGGATCGCGGCGGCGATGTCGCGGCGCAGGCCGAGGCCGTACTCGATGACGCCGTCCTTGTGGTCGAGGAACTCGACGGTCGACACGCCCACGACGGCCGCGCTGGCCCGCTGCTCCTGCTCGCGCAGCGGGCCGCACTTCGACGGCTCCAGGGTGTCGATACCGGCCTCGCCTCGGGACGCCAGGACGTAGGCGACCTCGCGGCCGCCGTCCGTCCAGGCGGCGATCGCGGCCGAGCAGCCGTACTCCAGGTCGTCCGGATGGGCCACGACCGCGAGGGCGCGCTGCCAGTCCTCGGGCATGGGGTGGAGCTGAGTGATCATCGGCTCTGTCATGCCCGCACATTAGTCCGCGGCGCCGACATCGCCACCGGGATTACGCCTCGTCGCGCGTCAACGCCAGCAGGCGGTCCAGTACCCGCGGGCCGCCCGCCCGTACGCCGTCGTGCTCGAACTCGTCGGTGACCCAGGTGCGGAGGCCCCGGATGGCACGCGCGGTCTCCAGGGAGTGGGTGGTGTCGACATACATGTCGTCGTGGTAGACGGCCGCGGCGACGGGGACCTCGTTGGCGGCGAGGCGGGCGCTGTCGTAGAGCGGGGTCCAGTCGGTGCGGGTGGCGAGGTGTTCGGCGGTTTCGCGCAGGGGGCGCAGGGCCGGGTCGGTGTCGAACATCCAGGGGTGGATCGACTCGCCGGTGAAGAGGACCGGGCCCTCGCCCGCGAGGGACTTCGCCGCGTCGAACTGGGGGAACTCGGAGCGGACGCGCTCGGCCGACCAGGCGGTGGGGCGGTTGTCCTGGCCGTAGATGGCCTCGTGGACGAGGGCGTAGAGCGGGTGGCCGGCGTACGACAGGAGGCCCTGGACCTCTTCCTGGAAGGCGTCGGAGAGGGCCGGGCCCTGCGGGGTGCGGACGAAGGCCTCTTCGAGGAGGAAGTGGAGTCGGTGGCTGCCCTCGCCGCCGCCGAGGAGGATGCCGAGGGACTGGAAGGCCTCGACGGTGAGGCGGTAGCCGTTCGGGAGGACGACCTCGTGGTGGAGGAGGTGGTCGGCGATCCGGCGGGCCCGCTCGACGTCCTGCGGGTAGCGGGCGTAGTGCGCGGCGACCTTGCGCTCGATGCGCGGGTAGGCGGCGCGGTAGACGTCGTCGGCGTGCGCGTGCAGGGAGGGCAGGCCGCCGGTGATCACTGCGGCGGTGAGGCCCTCGGGGGCGCTGGAGAGGTAGTTGACCGCGCAGAAGCCGCCGAAGCTCTGGCCGAGGACGGTCCAGGGGGCGCCGCCGGTGACCTGGGCACGGATCGTCTCGCAGTCACGGACGATCGAGTCGGAGCGGAAGTGGGTGAGGTAGTCGGCCTGTTCGGCGGGACCGCCGCGCAGCGGGAGGGTCTGCCGGTTGGCGGGCGTGGAGTGGCCGGTGCCGCGCTGGTCCAGGAGCAGGACGCGGTACTCCTTGAGGGCGCGGCCGAGCCAGGCGGGTTTGCCGACGAAACGGTTCGCCCCGAAGCCGGGGCCGCCCTGGAGGTAGACCAGCCACGGCAGGGGCTGCCGCGCCTTGTCACTGGCGACCACCTCACGGGCGTAGAGCTCGATCGTCTCCCCCGAGGGGTCGGCGTGGTCGAGGGGCACGGTGAAGCGGCGGTCGGTGAGGACGACGCCGGGCTGGCGGTAGGTCGCGGTCAACAGGGCTCCCGGGACGGACGGATGTTTACGAGCGCGTCCCAGTTCAGCACAAGTCCGTCCGATATCCGATCCCCGGGATCATGAAATCGGACTGAACGACGAATCAGCGGGCGGAGAGGCTGGAGCGGCGTACGACCAGTTCCGGCTGGAGCACGACCCGCCGGTGCTCGTGCCGCCTGGGCGCGGTCTCCGCCTCCGTCTCCTCCAGCAGCAGCTCGGCGGCCAGAGCGCCCATGGTGACGGCGGGCTGGCGGACCGAGGTGAGGGGGACGGCCGCGGCGGCGGCGAACTCGATGTCGTCGTAGCCGACGATGGCGAGGTCGTCGGGGACGTTTATCCCGGCCGCGTACATGGCCTGGAGCACGCCGAGCGCGAGGAGGTCGTTGGCGCAGAAGACGGCGGTGGGGCGGTCGGCGAGGCCCAGGAGGCGGGCGCCGGCGTCGCGGCCCGCGGCCACGTCGAGGCGCTCGGTGGGCAGTTCGCGCAGCACGTCGGGGGCGAGGCCCGCCTCGGTGAGGGCGTTGAGGGCGCCGGTGCGGCGGTCGCGGACCTGGTTGAAGCCGGGCGGGCCGCTGACGTACGCGATGTTGCGGTGTCCGGCGTCGATGAGGTGCCGTACCGCCAGGGCGCCGCCCGCGACGTCGTCGACGGAGACCGAGCACTCCGTGGTGCCCTCGGCGACCCGGTCGACGAGGACGAAGGGGATGCCGTGCCGCCGGAACGACTCGATGTTGCGGCCGGTCGCGTCGGCGGGGGTGAGCAGGACGCCCCGGACCCGCTGCTCGGCGAAGAGGGAGAGGTACTCGGCCTCCTCGCCGGGGCTCTGCGCGCTGTTGCAGACCATCACACCGAGCCCGGCGTCCCGGGCGGCCCGCTCGGCGCCGCGCGCGACGTCCACGAAGAACGGGTTGCCCATGTCGAGGACGAGCAGCCCCATGATCCGGGAGCGGCCGGCGCGCAGCTGGCGCGCGGACTCGCTGCGGACGTAGCCGAGCCGGTCGATCGCCGACAGGACCCGGGCGCGGGTCTCGGTGGCGACGGAGTCCGGGCGGTTGATCACGTTCGACACCGTGCCCACGGAGACTCCGGCGGCGCGGGCGACGTCCTTGATACCCACCGACTGGGCCATCGGGCAGGAACCTCCAGGTGAACAAGGGGCGGCGGGCCGGCCTTCACATTACCGGCACGCCGCCCGGGTAAGGCGACTTCGGTCAGGCGGGAAGCGCGAAGTCGACGACGTGCAGGGCCGAGGGGGTCGTACCGCTGGACTTCTCCTGGTACAGCACCGACAGCACGTTGTCCTGCGCGACGCGCGTCTCGTCGATCACGACCTCACCGAAGGCGTTCAGCCCGCTGCCGTCGTACAGCAGGGTCCAGTCGGTGTATCCGGACGACTTGGAGGCGCCCGCGATCCGGCCGAACGGGAAGATCGCGTACGCGTTGTCGTACTTGTCCAGGACCAGCTTGGTGCGCTGGCTGGAGTTGAGGGCGACCGGGATCTCCGTCTTCTGCCAGGTGCCGGAGGAGTTCTTGCGGACGTGGAAGGCGCGGCCGTTGGCGGTGCGGTCGGTGACGTAGTTCGTCGTGCACTGGCCGAAGCGGCCGGGGACGTAGCTGATGATCGCGTGCGGGAGGCCGGACGAGTCGGTGAACTGGCTCTCCTGGTTCATCAGGGAGTGGTCCGGGTTCAGCGAGTCGATCACCAGTCCGCTGTCGGTGACGGCGACCGTGTCGGAACTGCCGGTGGTGCCGACGACGGTGCCGGCGTTGTTGCGCCAGGTGCGGCCGCGGTCGTCGGAGTAGACGTAGCCGGTGTCGTGGTTGGTGATGCCGCCGGACGAGCACATCACGGCGCCGTTCTGCTCACGCCAGGTGAAGAAGGAGTGCAGCCGGCCGTTCTTGTCGTAGTCGATGCCGTGCAGATACATGTTGCGGGCGGTCGAGGAGCCGTGCGTGCTGGTGTAGGTACCGGTGGAACTGGACCACTCGCCCAGCGCGGTCCACGTCGAACCGTCGTACTCGGCAAGGGCGTTGCGGCCGTTGCCGGAGACGGCGACCCGGTAGCTGAGCTGGAGCTTGCCCTCGGGGGTGGAGATGAACTGGGGGTAGGTGAACTGGGAGGTGAGGGCCAGTCCGTCCAGCGTGGACTGCGGGGCGCCGAAGCGGCTCGCAGTCCAACTCAGCCCCGACGGGTTGTCCATGAGCCCGGCCACCGACTTGACGTAGGTGAAGCCGTCGCTGTGGGAGTCCATGTTGAGGTGCAGACGGCCGTCGACCTTGGAGACGCCCATGGAGATGACGTTGTGCGAGTCACTGGCCTTGAGGGTGTGACCGACCTGGACGGTGGACCAGGTGCTGCCGCCGAGGACGCGGCGGCCGACGACGGCGTTCTTGTCGGCGGTGTACCAGACGGCGTACTGGTAGCCCTTGTAGGTCAACAGGCCGTTCTTCTGGAACGAGTTGTTGTTGACCAGGCCGTCGTAGGAGACGAAGAAGACGGCCTGGCTGTCGAGGGTGGTGCTGCCCGTCTGGGTGACGGAGGGGCCGGGATCGGCGGCCCGCGCGATGCCCGGTGTTGCCACGGCGGCCAGTATCGCCGAGGCGAGGACGGTACGTCTCTTCATTGAGGCGGCTCCTGATGGACCTGATGGGGACGTCAGGCGAGGTGGAACACTTCGGTGAGCGGTTTCATGGCCTCGTCGGGGCGGGCGCCGTCCAGCGACTCGAAGAACGGCGCCATCTCCTTCTGCCAGCGGGCGTTGACGTCGGTCGCCTCCATGCCGTCGAGTGCGGCCTGGAAGTCCTCGGTCTCCAAGTAGCCGACCAGCAGGCCGTCTTCTCCGAGGAAGAGCGAGTAGTTGTGCCAGCCGGTGGCCGCGAGCGCTTCGAGCATCTCGGGCCACACGGCGGCGTGTCGTTCGCGGTACTCGTCGAGCTTGTCCTGACGGACCTTGAGCAGGAAACAGACGCGCTGCATGAAGTACCGCTCCAGACTCAGAAGTTGAACTGGTCGATGTTCTTGGCGTCGAACACGGTCGGCTTGCCGAGGTTGATCACGCCGTCCTTGCCGATGGTGTACGTGGTGCCGCCGGCCTTGAAGGTCTCACCCTCGGCGCCGGTGATCTGCCCGGAGACCAGGGCGACGGCCGTCTGCGCGGCCAGCGCGCCGAGCTTCGCCGGGTCCCACAGCTCGAACGCGTCGACGGTGCCGTTCTTGACGTACTTGCGCATGTCGTTGGGGGTGCCGAGGCCGGTCAGCTTGACCTTGCCCTTGTACTTGGAGCCCGACAGGTACTGGGCGGCGGCCTTGATGCCGACGGTGGTCGGGGAGATGATCCCCTTCAGGTTCGGGTACTCCTGGAGCAGGCCCTGGGTCTGCTGGAAGGACTGCTGGGCGTCGTCGTTGCCGTAGGCGGTCTTGACGAGCTTGATGTCCTTGTACTTCGGGTCCTTGAGCTCGTCCTTCATGAAGTCGATCCAGGTGTTCTGGTTCGTCGCCGTCTGGGCGGCGGACAGGATCGCGATCTCGCCCTTGTAGCCGATCTGCTCGGCGAGCAGCTGCACCTCGGTGCGGCCGAGGTCCTCGGCGGAGGCCTGCGAGACGAAGGCGTTGCGGCAGTCGGCCTTGGTGTCGGAGTCGTAGGTGACGACCTTGATGTCGTTCTTCATGGCCTGCTTGGTCGCGGTGCACAGGGCGCCCGGGTCCTGCGCGGAGATGGCCATCGCGTCGACCTGCTGCTGGGTGAGCGTGTTGACGTACGACACCTGCCCCGCGGTGTCGGTGGCGTTGGAGGGGCCGACCTCCTTGTAGCTGGAGCCCAGCTCCTTCAGGGCCGCCTCGCCGCCCTTGTCGGCGGAGGTGAAGTAGGGGTTGTTGACCTGCTTGGGCAGGAAGCCGACGGTCAGGCCCTTCTTGGTGGCCGCGTTCGGGTCGGCCTTGGCGGTGGAGGCCGCGGAGGCGCCCTCGTCGGCCACGTCCTTCTTGGTGGTGCCGCCGCAGGCGGTGAGGGCCAGGGCGAGGGAGGTTCCGGCGGCGAGGGCCGCGCAGGCACGGCGGAGCGATGACTTACGCATGGCGGGGATTCCTTTGAAAGAAGGACGAGTGGAGGTACCTAGGGGCGCGGGGAACTGCGCGACCAGCCACAGCGCGCCCGCAGCTTCAAACGGCGCTAAGACGTGAGCCTTTGCGCCCTCGCGATGGAAATCTGCCGAGCCACTCGCGGCGCGAGCACGGACAGCACCAGCAGAACTCCCGTGACGACGATCTGTGACTGCGCCGACACGTCCTGGAGGCTCATCACGTTCTGCAACGCCCCCAGCAGGAACACCCCGGCGATGGCACCGCCCAGCGTGCCCTTGCCGCCGTCGAAGTCGATACCGCCGAGCAGCACCGCAGCGATGACGGACAGTTCGAGCCCGGTCGCGTTGTCATACCGAGCGGACGCGTAGTGCAGGGCCCAGAAGATGCCGGTGAGGGAGGCCATCAGGCCGGTCACCGTGAACAGGATCAGCTTCTGCCGCTTGACCCGGATGCCGGCGAACCGCGCGGCCTCCTCGCTCGCGCCGGTCGCGAAGACCGACCGTCCGAACGGGGTGGCGTGCAGCGCGATCACGGCGATCGCGAGGAGCGCCAGGAAGGGCAGGAAGGCGTACGGGATGAACGTGTCGCCGATCCGCCCCGCCGCGAAGTCCAGGTACTGGGTCGGGAAGTCGGTCACCGCGTCGGAGCCCAGCACGATCTGTGCGATGCCCCGGTAGGCGGCGAGGGTACCGATGGTGACGGCGAGGGAGGGCAGTCCGAGCCGGGTGACGAGCAGACCGTTGATCAGTCCGCAGATCACACCGAGCAGGAGACAGATCGGAATGATCGTCTCGATCGTCATGCCCTGGTTCCACAAGGCGCCCATTACGGCTCCGGAGAGACCGGCGGTGGAGGCGACCGAGAGATCGATCTCGCCAGAGACGACCAGAAGGGTCATCGGGAGGGCGATCAACGCGATCGGAAGGGTGTTCCCGATCAGGAAGGACAGGTTGAGAGCGTTTCCGAAGCCGTCGACCGTCCCGAAGGACAGCAGGAGCACAACGATCAGCAGCGCTCCGACGATCGTGTCCCAGCGGATCGCCCGGGTGAGTGACTCAGGCATGGCGGGCGTTCCTCTTCTTCAGGGCCGAGGCCACGCGCAGCGCGACGACCCGGTCGACCGCGATGGCGAGGATGAGCAGGATGCCGTTGATGGCGAGCACCCACACGGAGCTGACGCCGAGGGCGGGCAGCACGCTGTTGATGGAGGTCAGCAGCAGTGCGCCGAGGGCCGCGCCGTAGACGCTGCCGGAGCCGCCGGTGAAGACGACACCACCGACGACGACCGCGCTGACGACGGTGAGTTCGTAGCCGTTGCCGGTCCCGGAGTCGACGTTGCCGAACCGGGCCAGGTACATGGCACCGGCGAGTCCGGCGAGGGCGCCGCAGAAGGTGTACGCCGTCAGGATCCGCTTGCGGACCGGGATGCCGGCGAGGCGGGCGGCCTCGGGATTGGAGCCGAGGGCGTAGAGCTCGCGGCCGCTGCCGAAGTGCTTGAGGTAGTACGCCGTGGCAACCAGCACCGCGAGCGCGATCAGCGCCAGGTACGGGACCGCGGAGATGCCGCCTGAGCCGAAGTCGATGAACCCGTCCGGGAGGCCCGCCGCGGTGATCTGCCGGGAGCCGACCCAGATGGAGTCGATGCCGCGGATGATGTAGAGCGTGCCGAGGGTGACGACGAGGGCGGGCACCTGGCCGAGGCTGACCAGCAGGCCGTTCAGCAGGCCGAACCCGATGCCCATGAGGACGGCGAGGGCGATCGCGACGACCGAGTTCCCGCCGCCCTGGAGGTAGTTGCCGGCGGCGAAGGCGCTGATCCCGAGGGTGGAGCCGACCGACAGGTCGACGTTCCGCGTGATCACGACCAGGGACTGCCCGGTGGCGACCAGCACCAGGATCGTCGCGTTGAGCAGCAGGTCCTTGATGCCCTGTTCGGACAGGAACTCGCTGTTGCCTGCCTGGGTGATGACGATCATCACCAGGAAGACGACCAGGATGGCGAGTTCACGCATCTTGAAGACGCGGTCGACGAGCCGGGTGCCGCTGGACTTGGGCACCTCGGTGGTCGAAGCGGGGTTGGGTGCGGTCACCGTCATGCGGCCGCCCTCCCCGTGGCTGCTGCCATCACGGTTTCCTCGGTGGCTTCGGAGCGCGGGATCTCGGCGGTGAGCCGGCCCTCGTGCATCACGAGCACGCGGTCGGCCATGCCGAGGATCTCGGGCAGGTCGGAGGAGATCATCAGTACGGCCACGCCGTCGGCGGCGAGTTCGCTGAGCAGCCGGTGCACCTCGGCCTTGGTGCCGACGTCGATGCCGCGGGTGGGCTCGTCGACGATCAGCACCTTGGGGCCGGTGGCCAGCCACTTGGCGAGGACGACCTTCTGCTGGTTGCCGCCGGACAGGGTGTTGACCGTGTCGGCGATGCGGGCGTACTTGACCTGGAGCTTGACGGCCCAGTCGAGGGACCGGCTGCGCTCGGCACCCCGGTCCATCAGTCCGGCCTTGACGGTCGTACGGAGTCCGGTGAGGCCGATGTTCCGCTCGATGGACATGTCCATCACGAGGCCCTGGGCGCGCCGGTCCTCGGGGACGAGGGCCAGTCCGGAGGACATCGCGACCGACGGGGCTCCGTTGGTGAGCTTCTTGCCGTCGAGCTCGACCTCGCCCGCGTCCCAGCGGTCGATGCCGAAGACGGCCCGGGCGACCTCGGTGCGGCCGGCGCCGACGAGTCCGGCGAGGCCGACGATCTCGCCGCGCCGGACGTCGAAGGAGACGTCGGTGAAGACGCCCTCGCGGGTCAGCCGGCGGACACTGAGTGCCACCTCGCCCGCCTCGACGTCCTGCTTGGGGTAGAGCTCGTCGAGGTCGCGGCCGACCATACGGCGGACCAGGTCGTCCTCGGTCATGCCGTCGATGGGCTCGCTGGAGATCCAGGCGCCGTCGCGGAGGGTGGTGACCCGCTGGCAGATCTGGAAGATCTCCTCCAGGCGGTGGGAGATGAAGAGGACGGCCGCGCCCTGTTCGCGCAGGGTGCGCACGACTCCGAAGAGCCGGGCGACCTCGCTGCCGGTCAGGGCGGCGGTCGGCTCGTCCATGATCAGGACGCGGGCCTCGAAGGAGAGCGCCTTGGCGATCTCGACGATCTGCTGGTCCGCGATGGACAGTCCGCGCGCCGGGCGGTCGGGGTCGAGTTCGACGCCGAGGCGCTGCATCAGGGCGGCGGTGGCCGCGTGGGTGGCCTTGTGGTCGATACGGCCGAGGGCCTTCCGGGGCTGACGTCCCATGAAGATGTTCTCGGCGATCGAGAGGTCGGGGAAGAGCGTGGGCTCCTGGTAGATCACGGCGATACCGGCGTCGCGGGCGTCGCCGGGGCCGTGGAAGACGACGGGCGCGCCGTCGAGCAGCACCTGACCGGCGTCCGGTCGGTGCACCCCCGCGAGGGTCTTGATGAGGGTCGACTTGCCCGCGCCGTTCTCGCCGGCGAGGGCGTGCACTTCGCCGGGGAACAGCTCCAGGGACACGTCCCGCAGGGCGCGCACGGCGCCGAAGGACTTCGAGATGTCCTTGAGTGCCAGCACCGGGGATGGACCCGTTTCGGACGGGTGGGTCATGAGGGGCTCCTCGACGACGCCCGGGGACTGCCCTCACGGCGTCGTGAAAGGTTTCAACTTGGTTGCCGGGACGTTAGGCATGGCGCCCATGTCACGTCAATGGGTTCGTGTCGAAAAAATTTCGAGACTCATAGGTCACAGCCGGGTCACGAGCAACAGCCTTGGTCGTAGGGCTTGACACCCCACCGAGCGGCTCATACTTTCGCGTCTTGAATCGTTTCACAGTGAAGCTGTTCGGAAACCCTTCGGACCCGACGTCACAGGAGCCCTCAGTGACCGAGCTCGCCGCGGTGAAGGCCGCGCTCAAGACACAGGCAGTCGAAACGCCGTCGTGGGCGTACGGGAACTCGGGAACGCGCTTCAAGGTGTTCGCGCAACAGGGTGTCCCGCGCGATCCCCGGGAGAAGCTCGACGACGCCGCGCAGGTCCACGCGTTCACCGGGGTCGCGCCGACCGTGGCCCTGCACATCCCGTGGGACAAGGTCGAGGACTACGCCTCGCTCGCGAAGCACGCCGAGGAGCGCGGGGTGAAGCTCGGCGCGATCAACTCCAACACCTTCCAGGACGACGACTACAAGCTGGGCAGCATCTGTCACCCGGCCGCGGCGATCCGCCGTAAGGCCGTCGATCACCTGCTCGAATGCGTCGACATCATGGACGCGACCGGGTCCCAGGACCTCAAGCTGTGGTTCGCCGACGGCACGAACTATCCCGGTCAGGACGACATCCGGGCCCGCCAGGACCGGCTCGCCGAGGGCCTCGCCGAGGTGTACGAGCGGCTGGGCGACGGGCAGCGGATGCTGCTGGAGTACAAGTTCTTCGAGCCGGCCTTCTACTCGACGGACGTGCCGGACTGGGGGACGGCGTACGCGCACTGCCTCAAGCTCGGGGAGAAGGCGCAGGTCGTGGTCGACACGGGCCACCATGCGCCCGGGACCAACATCGAGTTCATCGTCGCCACGCTGCTGCGGGAGGGGAAGCTCGGTGGTTTCGACTTCAACTCGCGGTTCTATGCGGACGACGACCTCATGGTCGGTGCGGCCGATCCGTTCCAGTTGTTCCGGATCATGTACGAGGTGGTGCGTGGGGGTGGGTTCACTCCCGAGGTCGCGTTCATGCTCGACCAGTGCCACAACATCGAGGCGAAGATTCCGGCGATCATCCGGTCGGTGATGAATGTGCAGGAGGCGACGGCGAAGGCGTTGCTTGTTGACCGGGATGCGCTGTCCGCCGCGCAGGCTTCGGGGGATGTCCTTGAGGCGAACGCCGTGATCATGGATGCGTACAACACGGATGTGCGGCCGCTGCTTCGTGAGGTGCGGGGGGAGATGGGGTTGGACGCCGACCCGATCGCTGCTTACCGGCGGTCCGGGTGGGCCGAGAAGATCGTGGCTGAGCGGGTTGGTGGACAGCAGGCCGGGTGGGGGGCGTAAGCGTCTGCCTGGTTGTTGTCTGACGCGGACTGCGGGCCGTATGTGGCTGGTCGCGCAGTTCCCCGCGCCCCTTCAGGGCGTGTCCCCCACCCTCATTCAAAACAAGGACTGAAAGTTCATGGCTACACATCCCGAAGCTGCTGCCCTCCTCGCCCGGTCTCATCGGCTCGGTGCCGACCCCCGTAACACCAACTACGCCGGTGGCAACGCGTCCGCGAAAGGTATCGACAGTGACCCTGTCACCGGGGGTGATGTCGAGCTGATGTGGGTCAAGGGGTCCGGTGGGGATCTCGGAACGCTGACCGAAGCGGGGCTGGCCGTGCTGCGGCTGGATCGGCTGCGGGCGCTCGTCGAGGTCTATCCGGGTGTCGAGCGCGAGGACGAGATGGTCGCCGCGTTCGACTACTGCCTGCACGGCAAGGGCGGGGCGGCCCCCTCCATCGACACCGCGATGCACGGCCTCGTCGACGCCGCCCACGTCGATCATCTGCACCCCGACTCCGGGATCGCGCTCGCCTGTGCCGCCGACGGCGAGAAGCTGACCGCCGAGTGCTTCGGCGACACCGTGGCCTGGGTGCCGTGGCGACGGCCCGGGTTCCAGCTGGGGCTGGACATCGCCGCGATCAAGGAGGCCAACCCGCAGGCGATCGGCGTCGTCCTGGGCGGGCACGGGATCACGGCGTGGGGTGCGACCGCGGAGGAGTGCGAGCGGAACTCGCTGCACATCATCCGGACCGCCGAGGCCTTCCTCGCCGAGCGCGGCAAGGCCGAGCCCTTCGGGCCGGTGATCGAGGGGTACGAAGCGCTGGAGGAGGGCGAGCGGCGCGAGCGGGCCGCCGCGCTGGCTCCCCATGTACGGGCCATCGCCTCGCAGGACCGGCCGCAGGTCGGGCACTTCAATGACTCCGACGTGGTGCTGGACTTCCTGGCGTCCGCCGAGCATCCGCGGCTCGCCGCGCTCGGTACCTCCTGCCCGGACCACTTCCTGCGGACCAAGGTCGCCCCGCTCGTCCTCGACCTGCCGCCGACCGCCCCGCTGGAGGAGGCCGTCGCACGGCTCAAGGAGCTGCACGCCGCGTACCGCGAGGAGTACGCCGCCTACTACCAGCGGCACGCCCTGCCCGACTCCCCCGCGATGCGCGGCGCGGACCCGGCGATCGTGCTGATCCCCGGCGTGGGCATGTTCTCCTTCGGCAAGGACAAGCAGACCGCCCGGGTGGCCGGCGAGTTCTACGTCAACGCGATCAACGTGATGCGGGGCGCGGAGGCCGTCTCCACGTACGCGCCCATCGAGGAGTCCGAGAAGTTCCGGATCGAGTACTGGGCGCTGGAGGAGGCCAAGCTTCAGCGGATGCCGAAGCCGAAGCCGCTCGCGACCCGGGTGGCGCTGGTGACGGGTGCGGGCAGCGGGATCGGCAAGGCCATCGCGCACCGGCTGGTCGCCGAGGGCGCGTGTGTCGTGGTCGCGGACCTCAACGGTGACAACGCCTCCGCCGTCGCCGAGGAGCTCGGTGGGCCCGACAAGGCCGTCGCCGTGACCGTGGACGTGACCTCCGAGGAGCAGATCGCGGAGGCGTTCAAGGCCGCCGCGCTCGCCTTCGGCGGGGTGGACCTCGTCGTCAACAACGCCGGGATCTCCATCTCCAAGCCGCTGCTCGAGACCTCCGCCAAGGACTGGGACCTTCAGCACGACATCATGGCCCGCGGGTCGTTCCTGGTGTCGCGCGAGGCCGCCCGGGTGATGATCGCGCAGGGGCTGGGCGGCGACATCGTCTACATCGCCTCCAAGAACGCCGTCTTCGCCGGGCCCAACAACATCGCCTACTCCGCCACCAAGGCCGACCAGGCCCACCAAGTGCGGCTGCTGGCCGCCGAGTTGGGTGAGCACGGCATCCGCGTCAACGGGGTCAACCCGGACGGCGTGGTGCGCGGCTCCGGGATCTTCGCCGCCGGCTGGGGTGCCCAGCGGGCCGCCGTGTACGGCGTGGAGGAGGAGAAGCTGGGCGAGTTCTACGCGCAGCGGACCATCCTCAAGCGCGAGGTGCTGCCCGAGCACGTCGCCAACGCCGTCTTCGCGCTGACCGGTGGGGAGTTGACCCACACCACCGGCCTGCATGTCCCCGTCGACGCCGGCGTCGCGGCCGCCTTCCTGCGGTGAGCGCGCTCGTGAAGTCGTACGCCGCGGTCGACCTCGGCGCGTCCAGCGGACGTGTCATGGTCGGCCGCGTCGGCCCCGACAGCCTGGAGCTGGCCGAGGCGCACCGGTTCGTGAACCGGCCGGTGCGGGTGCCGGAGGGGCTGCGGTGGGACGTTCTCTCGCTGTACGCCGGGGTGTTGGACGGGCTGAAGACGGCCGGTGCCCACTGCGGTGGAGGACTCGACTCGGTCGGCATCGACAGCTGGGCCGTGGACTACGGTCTCCTGGACGCCGACGGGGCGCTGCTCGGCAATCCGGTGCACTACCGGGACTCCCGGACCGAGGGCGTGGCGGAGAAGGTGTGGGCGACTGTCCCGGCGGAGGAGCTGTACGCCGCCACGGGGTTGCAGTACGCGCCCTTCAACACCCTCTACCAGTTGACCGCCGCGAAGGAGCAACTCGCCGCCGCTCAGCGGCTGTTGCTCATCCCTGATCTGCTGACCTACTGGCTCACCGGCGAGCAGGGCACCGAGCTCACCAACGCCTCGACGACCCAGCTGATCGATCCCCGGACGCGCGCGTGGTCGTACGACATCGCCTCCCGGCTGGGGATCGACCTGGGGCTGTTCGCACCGCTGCGGCAGCCCGGTGATCCGGCGGGGGCGCTGCGGCCCGAGGTGCTGGAGGAGACCGGGCTGCGCGGGCCCGTTCCGGTGACGACGGTCGGGTCGCACGACACCGCGTCCGCGGTGGCCGCCGTGCCGGCCGCGGCCGGGGAGCGGTTCGCGTACATCTGCACCGGCACCTGGTCGCTGGCGGGGCTTGAGCTGGACACGCCGGTGCTGACCGAGGAGAGCCGGGCCGCCAACTTCACCAATGAGCTGGGGCTCGACGGTACGGTCCGGTATCTGCGCAACATCATGGGGCTGTGGCTGCTCCAGGAGTGTGTACGGGCCTGGGGTGAGCCGGAGTTGGGGGCGCTGCTCCTCGACGCGGCGAAGGCGCCGGCGCTGCGGTCGGTGGTGGAAGCCTCCGACCCGGTGTTTCTCGCGCCGGGGCGCATGCCGGAGCGGATCGCCGAGGCCTGCCGGGCCTCGGGGCAGCCGGTACCGGAGACGCCCGGCGAGATCACGCGCTGCATCCTCGACTCGCTGGCGCTCGCCCACCGCAAGGCCGTCGCCGACGCGCGGCGGCTCGCGGGGCAGGAGGTCGACGTCGTGCACGTCGTCGGCGGCGGCACCCGTAACGCGCTGCTGTGCCAGCTGACCGCCGACGCCTGCGGGCTGCCGGTGGTGGCGGGTCCGACGGAGGCCGCGGCCCTGGGGAACGTGCTGGTCCAGGCGCGGGCCCACGGGCTCGTCGGCGACCTCGCGGACGGACGCCGACTGCTCACCCGTACCCAGCCGTTGACCCGGTACGAGCCCCAGGGGGACACGGCGCCGTGGCGCGCGGCGGAGGCCCGGCTCGCCACACGGTGAGCGGGGGTCTCCCCCCGGCCGCGAGTCCGCACTACCCTGCACTCATCCGATGATCGATCACAAGGAGCCGCGATGCGTGTCGCCCTGTTCCTGACCTGTGTCAACGACACGCTCTATCCGGACACCGGGCGCGCCGTGGTGAAACTGCTGACCAGGCTGGGCGTCGAGGTCGACTTCCCGATGGCCCAGACCTGCTGCGGGCAGGCGCACTACAACACCGGCTACCGCCATGAGGCGGAACCGCTGGCCCGGCATTTCTCCGATGTCTTCGGGGAGTACGAGGCGATCGTCACGCCGTCCGGGTCGTGCGGGGCGATGGTGCGGGAGCTGTATCCGCGGATGGGTGAGCGGGCCCGGGCCGAGGGGCGCGGGGACTCGCTCGCGGCCACCCTGGCTCCCGTGGTGCCGAAGACGTACGAGCTGACCGAGTTCCTGGTGGACGTCCTCGGGGTCACCGACGTGGGGGCCTACTACCCGCACAAGGTGACCTACCACCCGACCTGTCACGGGTTGCGCGGGCTGGGGCTCGGGGAGCGGCCCCGGCGGCTGTTGCAGGCCGTGAAGGGGCTTGAGCTGGTGGAGCTGCCGGGAGCGGAGGAGTGCTGCGGGTTCGGCGGCACCTTCGCGCTGAAGAACTCCGATGTCTCGGCGGCGATGGGTGCGGACAAGGTGCGCAACGCCGAGTCGACCGGGGCCGAGGTGCTGTGCGCGGCCGACAACTCCTGCCTCATGCACATCGGGGGGACCATGGCCCGGCTCAGCACCGGCATGCGGCCGGTGCACATCGCGGAGATCCTGGCGAGCACGGAGGAGGAACCGGCCGTATGAGCGGGACGTTCGTAGGGATGCCGGCCTTTCCCGAGGCCGCGCACGAGGCCGTCAACAACGAGACCCTGCGCGGGAATCTGCGGCACGCGACGCACACGATCCGCGCCAAGCGGGAGAAGGCCGTCACCGAGGTCTCCGACTGGGCTGCGCTGCGCGAGGCGGGCAAGCGGATCAAGGACCACACGCTCCGTCATCTCGACCGGTATCTCGTGCAGTTGGAGGAGTCGGTGACGGCGGCGGGCGGCACCGTGCACTGGGCCGCCGATGCCGACGAGGCCAACGAGATCGTGACCCAACTGGTCAAGATGACCGGGGAGTCGGAGGTCGTCAAGGTCAAGTCGATGGCCACGCAGGAGATCGGGCTCAACGAGGCGCTGGAGGAGGCGGGCATCCGCGCCTACGAGACCGATCTCGCTGAGCTCATCGTGCAGTTGGGCAAGGACCGGCCCTCGCACATCCTCGTCCCGGCGATCCACCGCAACCGGGGCGAGATCCGGGACATCTTCGAGCGGGAGATGAGCGAGTGGGGGCGTCCGGCCCCCGAGGGCCTCACCGACACGCCCGCCGAGCTCGCCGAGGCCGCGCGGCTGCACCTGCGGGAGAAGTTCCTGCGCGCCAAGGTCGGTGTCTCCGGCGCCAACTTCATGATCGCCGAGACGGGCACGCTGGTGGTCGTGGAGTCCGAGGGCAACGGGCGGATGTGTCTGACGCTGCCCGAGACGCTGATCTCGGTCGTCGGCATCGAGAAGATCCTGCCGACCTGGCAGGACCTGGAGGTCTTCCTCCAGACGCTTCCCCGCTCGTCGACCGCCGAGCGCATGAACCCGTACACGTCGATGTGGACCGGCACGACCGACGAGGACGGGCCGCGGACCTTCCACCTCGTGCTGATCGACAACGGCCGCACCGACACCCTCGCGGACGAGGTCGGGCGGCAGGCTCTGCGCTGCATCCGGTGCTCGGCCTGTCTCAACGTCTGCCCGGTGTACGAGCGGGCCGGCGGGCATGCCTACGGCTCGGTGTACCCCGGCCCGATCGGCGCCATCCTCAGCCCCCAACTCCGGGGCACCGCGAGCGAGATCGACGCCTCGCTGCCGTACGCGTCCTCGCTCTGCGGGGCCTGCTACGAGGTGTGTCCGGTCGCCATCGACATCCCCGAGGTGCTGGTGCATCTGCGGGAGCGGGTCGTGGAGGGCGGTCCGGTGATCCGCGAGGGCAACAAGGTCGTGCTGAAGCCGGCCAAGGGGCACGCGGCCGAGCGGGCGGCGATGCGCGCGGCGCGCTGGGCCTTCGCCCACCCCGGCGCCCTGCGCACCGGCCAGCGGCTCGCCTCGCGCACCCGTCGCCTCCACCCGCGCACGCTGCCAGGACCCGGCAAGGCGTGGAGCGGTACCCGGGAGCTGCCGGCGGTGCCGGCGGAGCCGTTCCGGGACTGGTGGCAGCGGACGAACGGCGGGAAGGACGGGGCCAAGTGAGCAGCAGGGAACGGATTCTGGGGCGGGTGCGGCGCGCGCTGGCGGACGTACCGCCGGACACCACGCCGTACGAGCAGGCCGTCGCGCGGGACTATCTGCGCGAGCACGGGGGCCGGAGTGTCGAGCAGACCGTCGATCTGCTCGCCGAGAACCTCGCCGACTACCGGGCGATCGTGCACCGCTGCACCGTCGGCGACCTGGCCGTGACCATCGCCGGGATGCTGGCCGCCCGGGGCTCGAAGACGGTCCTCGTGCCGCCGGGTCTGGAGCCGTCGTGGCTCGCGGAGGCCGAGGCCGGCCAGGTCCCGGACCGGGCCGAGAGCACCCCGCACGAGCTGGACCGCGTCGACAGTGTGGTCACCGCGTGCGCGGTGGCCGTCGCCGAGACCGGCACCATCGTCCTCGACGGCTCCCCCGACCAGGGCCGCCGCCGTATCACCCTCGTCCCCGACCACCACATCTGTGTCGTACGCGTTCCGGACCAGGTCGTCTCCTCCGTGCCGCAGGCCCTCGAACGCCTCGACCCGGCCCGCCCGTTGACGTGGATCTCCGGTCCTTCGGCGACCAGTGACATCGAGCTGGACCGGGTCGAGGGGGTGCACGGTCCGCGCACCCTGGAGGTCGTGCTGGTGGCGGATCAGGCGAGCGTGGAGGTCAACTCGTAGCGTCCGGAGGGGAGTCGGTAGGTGGCGATGCCGTCCGCGAAGCCCAGGAAGTCCACGCCCTCGACGCGTGACAGGGGCGTCCGGCCCTCACGGACGGTGTCGGGGTCGCCGGTGGGGATGCGCAGGGTCGCGGTGCTGTTGGCGGGGACCGTGGCCCGGTAGGCCAGTTCACCGTCCCGCGCGCTCCACGCGCTGACGATCTCGCCGTACGGCGACCGGTGCGCGCCGGACACCCGGGTGATCCGCCCGGTCGGGTCGAGGTGCGGGGCGAGGAAGAAGTGCTTGAAGCCCGGGTGGGCGGGGTCCTTGGCGATGCCGGCCATGCTCTCGTACATCCACTCCATGATCGCGCCGTAGGAGTAGTGGTTGAACGAGTTCATCGCGACCGGCCCGAAGCCGTCCTCCTTCGAGTACGAGTTCCAGCGCTCCCAGATCGTCGTCGCGCCGTTCTTCACCGAGTACAGCCAGGACGGCATCGCGTCCTGGTGGAGCAGCGCGTACGCCAGGTCGGCGCGGCCCGCGTCGGTGAGCACCGGGGCGAGGACGTTCACACCGAGGAAGCCGACGGCGAGGGTGTTCTCGGCGTAGTGCACGCGGGTGCTGTCGGGGTGGGCGGCCTTGTAGGCGGCGTCGTTGCCGATGTTCTCGGCGAGCAGCGCGACGAGTTGGCGGCGCTGGGCCTCGGTGTCGTGGAAGCCGAGTTTGAGGACCCACAGGAGGGCGGTCTGGCTGTCGTCCTCGGTCCTGCGCGGGCTGTCGCCGGGGGTCGGGGGCGGGTCGCCCAGGCTGGAGCGCAGGGTGAGGGTGCCGTTGGTGGTGCTGAGGTACTTGGTGACGAAGGCGCGCTTGATGTGGGAGAAGAGCTCGTCGTACGTGCGGGCCTCGGCGGCGCGGCCGGTGGCCCGGGCCATGTCCGCCATGAGGTGGGCGCTGTAGCCGTAGTAGACGTCGCTCATCAGCTGGGTGCTGGTGTCCTGGAAGGCCAGCCAGTCGCCGAAGACGGCGCCCTGTCCGGCGTAGGTGTCGCCGGTGCGCTTGTGGATCCAGTCGAGGTACTCGGTCATCGCCGTCCAGCTCCGGTCGATGACGGTGGTGTCGCCGGACATCTGCCACACCGTCCACGGCACGACCACTCCGCAGTCGGCCCACCCGCTCGCCGGGATGGGCTGGTTGTAGCGGGCGCCGGGGGCGATCCAGGTGAACTGGGCGCCGTCCGCGCCGTAGATGCGCTGTGAGTCGATCAGGGTTTCCTGGAAGTGGCTGAGGAAATTGACCGCGTCGGCGTTATAAAGCCCGGCGCCCGAGAAGAGCTGGGTGTCGCCGGTCCAGCCACAGCGTTCGTCGCGCTGCGGGCAGTCGGTGGGCACCCACAGGTAGTTGCCGCGCTGCCCCCAACGGACGTTGCTGATCAGCTGGTTGATGTCGGCGTCGTCGGTGGTGACGGTGCCGATGTCGTGGATCGCGGAGGTGGCCACGCGGCCGGTGAACGCGGTCAGGGTGACGGTGTCGGTGGTGGTGACGGAGACGTGGCGGAAGCCGTAGAAGGTCAGGGAGTCCTGGTGGGTCTCGCCGTGCGGGTCGCCCCTGAGGATGTAGGTGCTGGTGGCCTTGGCCGTGCGGAGGTTGGCCCGGTAGACGGAGCCCTCCGGGCCGTCGGCGCCCTCGCTGGTGTCGTTGAGCATCTCCCCTGGTTTGAAGGCGACTTGGGCGCCTTCGGGGCCGCGGAGGGTGTAGCGGGGGACGCCGACCAGGTTCTGGCCGAGGTCGATCACGGCGGTCTCGCCGGGGTGGAGGGTGACGGGGAGGGTGGCCGCGCGGCTCTCGCGGAACGCGGCGTCGTGCACGGTGATCGACTGCGGCTCGCGGTCCCACTCGGGCATCAGCCGGGCGGTCTCGCCCGGGTAGGCGACCAGTCGGGAGTCCGGGAACCTCGTGGTGAAGTCGTGCTCCTCGACCCCGGACCAGGCGGAGGCGTCGAAGCCGTTCGCCGTCCAGCCCGGTATCTCCTGGCGGGCGTCGTAGGTCTGGCCGTCGTAGATGTCGTCGGCGCGGTAGGGGCCGGTGTCGGTGGCCTTCCAGCCGTCGCCGGGTGCGGTCACGACGGACTGGGTGGAGCCGTCGGCGTAGCGGATGAGGAGTCGGGCCTTGAGGGCGAGGCGGTTGCCGCCCTCGGACCAGTACGAACTGTTCTCGGAAACACGGCCGTTGTACCAGCCGTTGCCCAGCACCGCGGCGAGCGTGACCTGCCGCTGCCCCGCGACGAGTTCGGTGACGTCGTAGGCCATGTAGCTGACGCGGGCGTCGTAGTTCGTCCAGCCCGGGGTGAGCAGTTCGAGGGTGGTGCCCCTGCCCTGCGACACCTCGACGCGGCGGCCGTTGACGTAGGCGTCGTACACACCGAGCGCGGAGATGTAGAGCCTGGCCTCGCGGACCCGTCCGGCCCGGAGTGCCGACTGGCCGCGCAGGAGCGGGGAACCGGCGCTGTTCGGTGCCTTGCCCGTCATGGTGATCCACCGGGCGCCGTCCCAGCCGGTGACGCCGTCGGTGCTGAGCAGGCCGGTCTCGAAGAAGGCGGTCGGGGTGCCGGGGAGGGCGCGGCCGTGTTCGTCCCAGACCCGCACGGTCCAGTGGTAGCGGGTCGAGGGGCGCAGTCCGTCACCGTCGTAGGGCACCGCCACGGAGTCCGCCGAGGCGACGCGGCCGCTGTCCCACACATCCGCGCGACCCTGGGCCAGCCGCTCGGGCGAGGAGGCCACCAGGATCCGGTACGCCGTCTGCCGCCGCCCCCGGGTCGAGGACGCCGTGCGCCAGCCGAACCGGGGGCGTTCCGCGTCCACGCCGAGGGGGTTCGTGCGGTGCTCGACCGTGAGGCCCTCGACGGCGGCGCGGTCGGGGGCGGGGGCGGCAGCGGCGGATCCCGCGCCGCCACTGCCGCCCGTCATGGCCATCGGCACGGCACTCAGCGCCGTCCCGAGAACCGTTCTGCGGCGCACTGTCCTGCCGTTCGTGCTGTCGACTCCGTCGGTCATGCCGTAGTCCCTTCGGCTGCTCGGAGTTGTATCGATTCAGCCCGTCGGCGGTTGAAGCTAGTGGCGATCGGCAGGCCTGTCCACAGCCGTGACAGGGAGAGTTCCCGGGAGAGTTCTCATCCTTTGATTGAAACCGTTCAAAAGTGGAGCACGCCCTTCACCAGCCGGTGGGACCCCGCTGAAGGGCGCTGCGCGACACACGCCGTTAGCGTGAGGTCATGATCCGGTTCGAGCAGGTCAGCAAGCGGTATCCGGACGGTACGACGGCCGTGGACGACCTCAGTTTCGAGGTGTCCGAGGGCGAACTCGTCACCCTCGTGGGCCCCTCCGGCTGCGGCAAGACGACGACCATGATGATGGTCAACCGGCTGATCGAGCCGACCTCCGGGCGGATCCTCGTCAACGGCGACGACATCGCCGGCGTCGACCCGGTGCGGCTGCGGCGCCGGATCGGGTACGTCATCCAGCAGGTCGGGCTCTTCCCGCACCGCACGATCCTCGACAACACGGCGACCGTACCGGCGCTGATCGGCTGGAAACGGGCCAAGGCCCGGGCGCGCGCCGCCGAGCTGCTCGATCTCGTCGGCCTCGATCCGAAGCGGTACGGACCCCGCTACCCCGACCAGTTGTCCGGCGGACAGCGGCAGCGGGTCGGCGTGGCGCGGGCGTTGGCCGCCGATCCGCCGGTGCTGCTGATGGACGAGCCGTTCGGCGCGGTCGACCCCGTGGTGCGGGAGCAGTTGCAGGACGAGTTCCTGCGGATGCAGGCCGCCGTGCGCAAGACGGTGCTGCTGGTCACGCACGACATCGAGGAGGCGGTGCGGCTCGGCGACCGCATCGCCGTGTACGGGCAGGGACGCATCGAGCAGTTCGACACACCGGGGACGGTGCTGGGGTCGCCGGCCACGCCGTACGTGGCCGAGTTCGTGGGCGCCGACCGGGGGCTGAAGCGGCTGTCGGTGACCGACGTCGAGGTCGACGACCTGGAGCAGCCGCCGCTGGCCCGCCTCGACGAGTCGGCGGTGACCGCGGCGGAGCGGCTGGGGGCGGAGGGGGCGCGCTGGGCCGTCGTCCTGGACGACCGGGGTGAACTGCACGGCTGGGTCGGGGTGGACGATCTGGGCGCGGGTGGCACGGTCGGTGAGCGCGCTCACCGGATGAACGCGTGGGTGCCGGTGGGGGCGCCGCTCAAGCAGGCGTTCGGGGTGATGTTGCAGCATGACGCCGGGTGGGTGGCGGTGCTGGACGGGGCGCGGTTCCTGGGGGTGCTGACTCCGGCGAAGCTGCATGAGGCGTTGCGGCGGTCGGTGGACGCGGATGCGTTGGGGGTGGGGCGGGGGGAGGTGCGGTTCTCTTCGGTCGCCGACGCGTAGCGCTCCGCGGGGTGAGCGGTTGAGGTGGGTGCGTGGGGGCTGGTCGCGCAGTTCCCCGCGCCCCTTCAGGGCGCTCCACCAAGGGCCGTTGTCAGTGGTGCGGCCTACGCTCGCGGTATGAGAGCTTCGGGAACGTTCAAAGTCGCGGGCTTCACTCCCGCGCCCGTGCCGGCGCCGGCGCCGGCGATCGAGACGGCTCTGCCCGTTGGGGTCGCCACGATGGAGAAGCAGTATGAGGGGGAGGTCGTCGGGCGATCGGAGACGCTGTTCACCGCCGCGTTCGATCAGGCCTCCGGGGTCGGGACCTATGTCGCGATGGAGTCCTTCGCGGGATCGTTGAACGGGCGGTCGGGGGCGTTCAACTTCGTGCACTCCGCGGCGACCTCGGGTGAGGACAGACAGAACGAGTTCTTCGTGGTCGTCCCGGGCAGTGGTACAGGCGCGCTGGCCGGGATCACCGGATCCGGCGGGATGGCTGTCGACGCGGAAGGCACGCATCGGGTGTGGTTCGAGTACGAGTTGGATGCCTAGGTCATGGAGTTTTGCTCGGGCGGCGGGTCGAGTCGCGGCCGAGGATGCCGAAGGCCCAGCGTTCGTTGAAGCCGGCGAGGAAGCCGATGGCGCACCAGAAGCCCCAGAAGTCGGTGCCCTTGGTGGGTGAGCCGGGGGTGGTCGGGGTGGGGCAGATGTCGGTGGCCGTGGCGGGGACCTGGAAGACGGGGACTATGCCGCCGCTGAGGAGGAAGTAGACGGCGAGGGCGAGGACCCAGCCGACGAAGACGCGGTAGACGCCCTCGTGGCGCATGCTGCGGGCCATCTGGCCGGGTACGACCACGCCCTCGCGGCCGTCGGTGCGTCGGCGGGCCAGCTGGTCCGCGCTGCCGCGCAGCCGTACGAGGACGCTGAGCACCGCGCCGAACGCGCCGACGCCGCCGCAGACGAAGGCGCCGAGCAGGCTCCAGCGGTTGGTGCAGTTCAGCGTCACGCCGAGCGCCTGGAGCAGGCCCACGCCCCACAGGAGCGGTACGGCGAGCAGGACCAGGCTGACGGCCGAGCCCAGGCCGAGTCCGATGTTGAGGCCCCGGCTGACGGCCGTCGCGCTGTCCTGGGCGAGGCGCTCCCGCAGGTCGGCGATCTCCTGGTCGAGATACTCCGCCAGGTGCTCGTTGGGCTTCTGGTCGCCCAGGCGCGGGTCGGTCAGCGCGTTGCCGAGCACCCGCAGGACGGTGATCCGCGCGGACACCCGCGTCCGCTGTTCGAAGGCGCGCTGTGAGCCGCCGTAGAGCAGTTGCAGTTGGAGTTGCTGGTCGGGGTACAGGTCCCCGAACCGTACGTAGGCGGTGTCGAATCCGGCCGGCACCACGTCCACGAGTCCCTCGGGCCGCAGTTCGATGTCCGCGCCGTCGAGTGCCTCGAGCATTCCTCGCCACCAAGGGTGACGGTTTCCCCCGTTGTCCCCCATGAACTGGGTGTACCGGCGCCGCCGTTCCCCGGGAAGCCTCCCCACCGCACCAGTACGGTCACCGACGTCACGGAGCCGTCACGTCAGCTGTAGACGATGGGGCAGCCACGGCGGAGGGAGTGCTCGGCGGCGCGGAGGTAGAGGGCCACGTAGAAGGCCGCGTCGAGGTCGTCGGCCCAGGCTCCGGGGCGGGCGGCGGCCGTCTCCTTCGCCGCGCCGTCCAGGAACCAGTTGGTCAGCCCGAGGCTCGTGGTCGCCACGGGCAGCATGGGCGGCAGCCCGATCGCGGAGGCCAGTCGCTGGGCGAGGGCGAGTACTCGGGGTGCGCCCGCCACCACGGTGAGGTCGGTGTAGGCGGAGCCGACCGGCAGTTCCACCGGCTCGTCGAGCGGGACCGGCACCAGCACCGACCAGCCGCACAGCAGCTCTTCCTCCTCGCGGGTGAGGTGCGCACGGCACAGTGCGACGAAACCGTCCATGGAGGGGCTGAGCTTCTCCCCGAACTCCGGCTCCCCGCTCTTCTCGACCGGGCCTTCGTACGGAGGCAGACCGCGTCCGCTCAGCGCCTCGTCGAGTCCCGCCGCGATAGCGCCGTACCCGCCCTCGTGCTCACCACGCCAGTCCTGGGCGTCGACGTCGACCAGATAGATTCCCATGGCCGGCAATCTACGAGGCCCCACTGACAATTCACTTCAGCAGGCCCTTGTCCTCCAGATACGTCCGGGCCACGTCCTTCGCCAACCGCCGCCAGCTGTCGACCTGTTGGTTCATGGACGCGAGGTCGGCCGTCGTCAGGACGCGGTTGAGTTCGCCCAGTGCCTTGGTGACGCCCTCGCTGCCCGCGCGGGAGCGGTTGACGACCGGGACGATGTAGTCGGCGTTCTGGAGATGCTTGTCGTCGGCCAGGAGTACCAGCCCGAAGTCGCTCAGGGTGGCGTCGGTCGTGGTGGTGAGCACCAGCTGGTCCTGGCCGCTCTGCACGGCCCGCTTGGCCTGGGTCGTGCCGACGCCCTTGGGGTCGACGCCGGTGATGTCGATGCCGTAGGTCTTCTTCAACCCGGGTTCGCAGTAAGGGCGTTGGACGCACTCGTCACCCGCGGCGAGCCGTACCTTCAGACCGGAGGCGCCGAGGTCGCTCAAGGTCTTCAGGTGGTGTGCACGGGCGTACGACGTGGTCACCGCGAAGGCGTTCTGGTCGACGGCCTTGCCCGGGTCGAGGACGGTGAGTCCGCGCGGGCCGGCCAGTCGGCGCAGGGCCGTCATGGTGGCGTCGAGGTCGGGTGAGCCGACCGGGGCCGCGTCGGCGCCGTTGGTCTTGGCGTTGAGCCAGTCGGCGAAGGTGGCGGCGTACTCGGGGACGACGTCGATCTGGCCGGATTCCAGGGCGGGTTCGTAGAGCTCGCGGTTGGCGACCGTGAGCAGCGAGGTCTTGTATCCGGACTGGTTCAGCAGCAGGGCGTACATCTGGGCGAGCAGGTCGCTCTCGGTGAAACCGGCGGATCCGATGGTCAGGTGGTGGCTGTCGCCGGGTACGGCGGTGACCGCGCCCTGGGTCTCCAGGGACGGGCCCGTGGAGCAGCCGGTGAGCAGCAGGACGAGGATCCCCACCCCCAGGCGCCGCCTCATCGGGTCCCCCGAGCCCACCGGGGTGCCAGCCGTTCGGCGAGTTCGAAGACGCCCTCCACGATCAGCGCGAAGACGGCCACGAGGACCGCTCCGGCCACCACCTGGGGCGTACTGGCGAGGTTGAAGCCGGCCGTGATGATCCGGCCCAGTCCTCCGCCGCCCGCGAGCGCGGCGATGGTGGCGGTCGCGACCAGTTGGACGGCGGCGATACGGACGCCGTTCAGGACCATCGGGAGCGAAAGGGGCAGTTCCACGTGAAACAGCATCTGCCGTCCCGTCATGCCCATCCCCCGGGCCACCTGGACCACGCTCCGGTCCACCTCGCGCATCCCCACATAGGCGTTGGTGAGCAGGGGCGGGATGGCGAACAGGACCAGGGCGACGACCGTGGGGCCCTCGCCCCAGTCGCCGATCGGCGTCAGGAGCAGCAGGACCAGGACGGCGAAGGTCGGTACCGCACGGCCGATGTTGGAGATGTTGACCGCCAGGGCGCCGCCCTTGCCGAGATGGCCGAGGACCAGGGCGATCGGGAGGGCGATCAGACAGCTGAGGACGAGGCAGACGACGGTCAGGACGAGGTGCTGGAGCAGGCGGTGCCAGATGCCGTCGTCGCCGGCCCAGTGGGCGGAGTCGGTGAGCCAGTCCCAGGCGTCGGTGAGGGTGTTCATCCGCGGGCCGCCCTCGTCCACGGGGTGATCAGCCACTGCACGCCCAGGAGCAGGACGTCGGCCGCCACGGCGATCACCACGCACAGCACGGAGGCCGTCAGGACCTGTGCCTTGAAATAGGTGTTCATGCCCGCGTAGATGAGGTTCCCGAGCCCGCCGAAGCCGACGATCGCGCCCACCGTCACCAGCGACACGGCGGAGACCATGGCGATGCGCAGTCCGGCCATCGCGGCGGGCAGGGCGAGGGGCAGTTCGACGGTGAGCAGGAGGCGGATCGGGCCGTAGCCCATGCCGCGGGCGGCCTGCCGGGTCTCCTCGGGGACGGCGCGCAGCCCGGCGAGGATGTTCCGTACGAGGAGGGTGAGCGAGTAGAGGACGAGTCCGGCGACGACCAGGCCCGCCGAGAGTCCGTACAGGGGCAGGAGCAGGGAGAACATCGCCAGGGACGGGATCGTGTAGAGGATCGTGGTGACGGCGAGGACGGGTCCCGAGGCCCAGCCCCAGCGGCGGGCCAGTACGGCGAGCGGCAGGGCGATGACGAGGCCGATGAGGACCGAGACGGCGGTGAGTTGCAGGTGCTGGACGACCGCGTCGATCAGGATCTGCCGACGGGTGCTCAGATACTCGCCGCAGATCCACTCGTTGCGCGCGAGGCAGTCGTCCGGGGGCGCGGTCACCCCTCCATTGCACCGGCGGGCCCGGGGGTCGGCTCGTTGGGGTGACCCGTACGGGGTGGTGCTGGGTACACCCCCGGATACGGGTTCTGCGCCCCATGTGCGCGGCCCTTCGGCTCCGTAATTTCTCTGTCAGGGCACAGGGAGTGCCGGACGGAGAGGTGAAGGCGATGTTTCGCACACGCTCGGGACGTACGCACGACAAGGGACCCGCCGCCGAGGCGCTGCGCCTGGTCAAGGTCAGCAAGACGTACGGCAGCGAGGACAGTGCCGTGACCGCCCTGGACGGGGTCACCCTCAGCCTGGGGCGGGGCACGTTCACCGCGGTGATGGGGCCCTCGGGTTCCGGCAAGTCCACGTTGTTGCAGTGCGCGGCCGGTCTCGACCGGCCCGATCACGGGATCGTGGTCGTGGACGGCACCGAGCTGACGGGTGGCACCGAGGCCGAGCTGACGAGGTTCCGGCGGGGCCGGATCGGGTTCGTGTTCCAGCAGTACAACCTGCTGGAGACGCTCACCGTCGCGCAGAACACGGTCCTGCCGCTCAAGCTCGCCCGGCGGCGCGTCGACCGGAGGCGGGCCCGGGAGATCCTCGCCCAGGTCGGTCTCGGTGACCGGCTCGGGCATCGTCCGGACCAGCTGTCCGGTGGTCAGCGCCAGCGGGTCGCGATCGCCCGGGCGCTGGTGAGCGAGCCGCAGGTGATCTTCGCGGACGAGCCGACGGGCGCCCTGGACACTCGCAGCGCGCGGGATGTGCTGCGGCTGCTCCAGCAGGCGGTGCGGGTGCACGGGCGGACCGTGGTGATGGTGACGCACGACCCGGTCGCCGCCTCGTACGCCGACTCGGTGCTGTTCCTCGCCGACGGCCGGCTGGCCGGGCGCATGGACGGCCCCACGCCGGACGCGGTCGCCGAACGGCTCGCACACCTGGGCGACGACGTGACGGTGGGGGTGTGAGCCATGTTCGTACTGGCCATGCGGTCGATCCGGCAGCGTCCCGGACGGTTCCTCGCGACGCTGCTGTCCGCCTTCCTGGGCGCGGCGGTCATCATGACGTTCAACTCGATGCACGACACGGCGGCGCAGGGCGGTGTCGACTCGGTCAGCGCGAACACGCTGACGACGGCGGCGAGCGTGGTGGGCGGCTACGGCTCCCTGCTGGTGTTCTTCGCCGTCGCCTCCACGCTCACGGTGAACGTCCGGCAGCGGTCCGCCGAGCTGGAGCTGCTGCGCTGCTCGGGGGCGACCCCGGCGCAGCTCAAGCGGATGGTGGTCGGTGAGGCGGTGGCGGTCGCCCTGGTGGGCGCCGTGCTGGCGATCGGCCCGGCGATGCTCGGCGGGCGGGCGCTGCTGGACATGTTCCAGGACAGCGGCCAGGTGGCGGGTTCGGTCGACTACTCGTTCGGTCCGGTCGCGCTGATGACGGGCGTCGACATCACCCTGCTCGCGGCGGCGGGCGCGGCCTTCCTCGCCGTCCGGCGGGTGACGCGCGGGCAGCGGCAACGGCACGGCCGGGCACGGAGGTTCCTCACGTACGGCGCTCTCGTGGCCGGCGTGGTCTCGGCCTCCTCGACCTTCCTCTTCTCGTCCACGGACGAGGCGTTGATGGCGCCGTCGGCATACGGGGCGATCCTGCTGTCGGTGGGGCTCGCGCTGTCGGCGCCGCGGCTGCTGGAGGGCGTCCTTGACCGGCTGCGGCTGTCGGGGGCGGCGGGCTGGCTCGCCGTGCGCAATCTGCGGGAGCGGGCCGGGCATCTCGCCGGGATCCTGATGTCGCTGATCCTGTTCACGGCGGTGGCCACGGCGACGCTCACCATGCAGTCGGTGGAGAGCGACGCGGTCGAGGCGTCGGGGCTGGTGAAGTCCGTGGACGCCAAGAACCTGGAGACGCTGAACCTCACGGTCGTCGGGATCATCGTGGTGTTCGTCTGCGTGATGCTGGTCAACTCGCTGTACGCGGCGACCACTTACCGCGCCCGGGAGTTCGGTCAGCAGCGGCTGGCGGGGGCGACGCCGGGTCAGGTGCTCGGTGTGGTGGGGGTCGAGACGCTGGTCCTGACGGCCACCGGTGTCTTCTTCGGCACGGTCGCCGCACTGGCGGGGATCGTCCCGTTCACCGTCGTCCGCACCGATGCGGTGCTGCCGGGGCAGGCCTTCGGCATCTGGCTCGCGGTGGTGGCGGTCGCCTCGGCGGTGACGCTGGGGACGAGTCTGGCGACGGCCCGGAAGGTGCTGCGCACTCCGGCGACGGAGGCGGTGGGGCTGGCCGCGTGAGCGGGAAGGCCGCCTGACCGAATAGGGCGCGTGAACAGGGAGGGCGCTTGAACAGGGCGAGCGCGATGAGGGGCGGCTGCTTCGGCGGCCGCCCCTCCGTCGCACCCGGTCGCTACGCCACGCCCGCCGCGTCCAGCAGTGCCGACACCGTCGGCGTGACCAGCCCGTCCAGCGTCTCCACCCGGGCGCCGGCGCGGGCGCTCGCCCCGTCGAAGACCAGCGTCAGCTGACGCGCGAGCAGCTGCGGGTCACGGGCGCCGCCCTCCTCGGCCAGCGCACGGAACCCCTCGGTCAGCCGCCCCTTCACCACCCGGGCGACCTCGCTCGCCGGGTGTTCGGGGTCCTTCAGTTCGACCTGTACGGCCAGATAGGGGCACCCGTGGTACTCGGGCTCGGCCGAGAGCTTCTCCAGCCGCTCGAAGACGTACAGGATGCGCTCGCGCGCGCTGCCGGCGTCCTGCGAGGCGGGGAAGAACGCGTTCGCGTAGTCGGGGGCGCGCCGCTCCAGGGCGACCGCGAGCACCTCGTCCTTGCTGCTGAAGAGCTGGTACATCGACCGCTTCGAGACTCCGGCCGTCCGGCACAGCGCCTCGACGCCGATGTGGACGCCGTCGCGGTAGAAGAGCTCGGTCGCGGCGTCGAGGAGACGGTCCCTGGTGGTGGTCATACGGCGAGGCTACCTCGCCCCCGCGGCGGGGCAAACCGATCGGTTTGCCCGCGGGGAGGTCACCGGATCCGGGGGTGACACGACCCCTGAACAAGCGCTTAGATAGGTGGACTGTCCGCACGCGCCCGCCCTGACCTCGACGCCGACCTGGAGGCCCCGTTGTTCACTTCCGTCGACGACGTCTCCGCACGCCTCGCCGAGACCGGTTACCTCGCCTCGCCCTCGGTCGCCACGACCGTCTTCCTCGCCGACCGCCTCGGCAAGCCGCTCCTGGTGGAAGGCCCGGCCGGGGTCGGCAAGACGGAGCTCGCCAAGGCCGTCGCCCAGGTGGCGGGGGCGGAGCTGGTGCGGTTGCAGTGCTACGAGGGTGTGGACGAGTCCCGCGCCCTGTACGAGTGGAACCACGCCAAGCAGCTCCTGCGGATCAGCGCGGGCCGCGACGAGACGTGGGACGAGACCCGCACCGACATCTTCAGCGAGGAGTTCCTGCTCACCCGCCCGCTGCTGACGGCGATCCGCGGCGACGACCCGAAGGTCCTGCTGATCGACGAGACCGACAAGGCGGACGTCGAGGTCGAGGGGCTGCTCCTGGAGGTGCTGAGCGACTTCCAGGTCACGGTCCCCGAGCTGGGCACGATCACCGCGACCCGCCGTCCCTTCGTCGTCCTCACCTCCAACGCCAGCCGCGAGCTGTCCGAGGCGCTGCGCCGCCGCTGTCTGTTCCTCCACATCGGCTTCCCCGAGGAGGAGTTGGAGCGTCGGATCGTACGGCTGAAGGTGCCGGGCCTCGACGCGGCGCTGGCCGAGTCGGTGGTCCGGGTGGTGGGCGCGCTGCGCGCGATGGACCTGCGCAAGGTGCCCTCGGTCGCGGAGACCATCGACTGGGCCCACACCCTCCTGGCGCTCGGCGCCGGCACGCTCGACGAGACCGTCGTACGCGACACCCTGGGCGTTCTCCTCAAGCACCAGGACGACATCCAGAAGGCCGCCGCGAAACTCGACCTGGACGCCCTGTGAGCACGCCGGTCGCCGAGCGGCTCACGTCTCTCGTCGCCGCCCTGCGCGCCCACGGCATCCGCGTCGGCACCGGCGAGACAGTGGACGCGGCCCGCGCGATGGAGGAGCTCGGCCTCATGGACCGGGAGCTGCTGCGCGAGGGGCTGGCGGCGACGCTGCTGCACGGCACGGCCCAACGGCCGGTGTTCGACCCGGTCTTCGACCTGTACTTCCCGAGCGGGATCGGCGCGCCCGGGTCCGGCCCAGCGAGCCGGGACGATCTGCGCGACCGGCTCGCGGCGGCCCTCGCCGCGGGCGACGAGGCCATGATGGCCCGGTTGGCGCGGGAGGCCGTCGACGGCTTCGGCGGATACGGCTCCTCCCCCGCGTCGCAGGGCTGGTCGTCGTACCAGGCGCTCGAACGGATCCGTCCGCAGACGCTGCTCGCGCGTGTGCGCGCCGATGTCCGGGCGCGGGAGGGGAGTTCGGGGTTCGCGGACCGGTTGCTGGACGACGAGATCCGGCGCCGTATCGCGGTCTTCCGGGCGCTCGCCGCGACGGAGGCGCGGCGGCGGGTGGCCGAGCGGCGCGACCGGGACGAGCTCGCGCGGCGGGCGGTGCGGCCCACGGCCGACCGGGTCGACTTCCTGTTCGCCGGGAGGGACCAACTGGCCGAACTGCGCAGGACGGTCCAGCCGCTGGCCCGCAAGCTGGCCACGCGCCTTGCGGCCCGTCGGCGCCGGGCGTCCCGGGGCACGATCGATCTGCGGCGGACCCTGCGCGGCTCGCTGTCGACGGGCGGGGTGCCGATGAAGCCGGTGCTGCGCAGACGTCGTCCCGCGCGCCCCGAACTGGTCCTGCTGTGCGATGTGTCGGGCTCGGTCTCCGGTTTCTCGGACTTCACGATGCTGCTGGTGCAGGCCCTGCACGACCAGTTCAGCAAGGTGCGGGTGTTCGCCTTCGTCAACCGCATCGACGAGGTGACCGGCCTCCTTGAGCACGGCGCGGCCGACGCGGCGGGACTCGGCGCCCGGATCCAGTCGGAGGCGGCGCTCACCGGCTATCACGGCAGCAGCGACTACGGCATGGCGCTGGGCGAGTTCGCGGAGCGGTACGGCGACGCGGTCGGCCCGCGCACCACCGTCTTCGTGCTCGGGGACGCCCGTACGAACATGAGCGACCCGAACCTCGCGGCCGTCCGGCAGATCTCCGAACGGGCCCGCCGCGTCTACTGGTTGAATCCCGAGCAGCACGCGCAGTGGGGCACCGGCGACTCGGCCGCGCCGGAGTACGCCGAGCTGGTCGAGATGCACGAGTGCCGTAACGTCCGGCAGCTGGGCGAGCTGGTGGGGCAGCTGCTGCCGATCTGACCGCCATACTGGGCGGATGGACATGCAGGCCAGGGAGGACGCCCGGCGTTGGCTCGCGGAGGCCGGCGTCACACAAGTCGGCGACGACGCGTGGGCCGATGCCGACGCCCCCGAGAAGCGGCTCACCGCCAACGATGTCGCCCAGTCCTGGGCCGGACAGGTCTTCACCGACGAAAGCCTCGACGCGGCGGGTCAGTTGAGGCTCGCGTTCGGGCTGCTCGATCTCCTCGACGACTACTGGGTGACCTGCGAGATCCGCCTCGCCGACCGGGGTCCGAGCGGCCCGCTGCCGTCCGACGTGCTCTGGGACGGCTACCGGCGCCGACTGGAGGCCCCCGAGACGGCCGACGCCGTGACGTATTCGCTCTGGGTCGACTGGTTCGAGGACCGCGCCACCTCGGCGACCGCCTTCGCCGAAGTCCTCGGCCATGACGGCCACCTGCTGACGGACCCCGCCCCGGAGCCGCTGCTCCGACGGGCCCGCCGGGTCCTGGAGTGCTCGGGCCCGGTCCCCTGGCCGGAAAAGGAGACCGCCTACGGCCTCGCCGCCCGCGTCCCGGCCCTGCACCCCGCGCTCTTCAAGGGCCTGCTCGGCGGTTACCGCGATGTCTACGGCGACCTCGAACCGTCGGCCGCGTCGGACCTCCTCGCGCGGCTGCGCCTCCCGGCGGACACGGAACACCTCGCGGAGCTGCGTGCCGTACTCGCCGCCGGGCACCGGAACCACCACCGGAGCCCGCGCGCCTGGGCCGAGGCCCGGCAGAGCCCAGGCCTTCCGGAGGCCTGAGCCGCGAGCCGCGAGTACGGCACGCCCTCTCTCAGTCGTCGCCCTTCCTCAGCCGTCGCCCTTCTTCGCGTAGTCCTTGGCCATACCGCCCGCGAAGTCGTAGACTACGCACTGCTCGTCGCCCACCACCCAGGCGTCATGCCCGGGAGAGACCACGAAGACGTCGCCGGGGCCGAGCTCGCCCTCCGCGCCGTCATCCATCAGCAGATGCATGCGCCCCTGGACGACATAGCCGTTGTGGTGCACCTCGCAGCTCTTCGTCCCCGCGATCGGCGCCACCGACTCGGACCAGCGCCAGCCGGGCTCGAAAGTGCCCACGGCGAAGTCGAGGCCGGTGAGATGGACGGCTTCCAGGTGCCCCTTGGGGAAGTCCCGCCGCTCGTCGGGTTTGTCGAGGATCTTCATCTCCAGCATGTCGGCTCTCCCTTCCGTACCGCACGCCTCGGCCGGGCCGGTCTCCGTCTCCCGGCCGCGACACGCGGCACCGGCGGGGGCCGAGCCCCACCACTCCATCGTCCGCCTGTCCAGCGGAGGGCGCCATTCGGGTGTCGGTGACCGACTCAGTACCCGACGTAGAACGTGGCGTCCTGCTGCTCGGTGCTCGTGGAGATCGGGTCGATCCGCAGCACGTAGTTCGAGTGCCGGATGTAGCGGGTCGGGTTGTTGTACGAGCGGAACGACGACCAGGAGGAGTTCGCGAGGCCCGCGGTCCGGTAGAAGGTGGCGTCCGCGGCGAACGTCGACGTGCCGTCGTTCACGTCCAGCTGGAGCGCGTAGTTGTAGTGCCGCAGATACCGGGTCGGGTAGTTCACCGACTGGAACGAGACGCCCGAGGAGTCCGCGAGGCCGGGCACCAGCTTCCACTGGGAGTCGGTGTACGGGTCGAAGGCGTACTCGTCGATCCGGCCGACGTAGTTGGCGTGGCGGACGTAGCGGGCCGGGTAGTTGTAGGACTTCAGCCGGTTCCAGGCGGGGGTGCCCCACTTGGCGATCAGGTTGTTGTACTCGGTCGAGGTGATCGGCTGGATGCCGCAGTGCTTGGAGTTCAGCGGCTGGGTGTAGATCTTCTGGTCCAGCGCCGTCCAGGTGCCGGCGGCGAGGCTGCTGGTCTGCCAGGCGTAGAAGACGCCGTTCGGTGACCAGGTGTCGCCCCACAGGTACCAAGTGGAGCTCGACGTCAGGGACTTGACGAGTGTCGGGGCCTCGGTGCCGTTGTGCGAGACGGCCGTGCTGAACTCGGTGAAGCTGCCGGGGTCGAGCGAGGTGGACTTGGCGCCGACCAGGGTCGAGTTCTTCTTGAAGTAGAGGTAGTTGACCCCGTTCACGCCCACGGCCAGGTCGCCGTCGATGACGTCGTAGCCGGGGTCGAAGAAGACCTGGGGATCGCCGGCGGTCACGAAGTCGCTGGTGTAGTTCACCATGATGACGTTGTGGCCGCTGGAGTTCACGGCCGAGTAGATCACGCCGTACTGCCCGCGGCTCGCGTCCCAGTACGCCTCGGGCGCCCAGGCGTGGGTGTCCATGCTGTGCACCTTCATGCGCCGATACCCGGTGAAGGTGCGCAGGTCGGCGGAGTCCCAGACGTGGATGTACTGGCTGACGTACGTCCAGTCGGTGCCCTTGAGGTCGGTGGCGAGCACCACGAACGTGCCGTCCTGCTTGCGCAGGATGAAGGGGTCGCGCAGACCCGTGGAGCCCGCGGTCGGGGTGGCGACCGGGTCGTTCTGGTTGAGCGGGGTCCACTGGAGGCCGTCGAGGCTGACGGCCAGGTGCAGGCCGTAGTTGGCGGCCAGCATGTCCGGGGACTCGGTGAAGTAGCACATCACGTACGCCGAGTCGGCGGCGTGGGCGGTGCCGGCACCGAGGGCCAGCGCTCCGGTCGCGGCCAGCGGGACGGCCGCGGCCGTGCCCAGGAACCGCCGACGCGAAAGGTGGGGGTTTGCGCTCATTCGCTTCTCCAAGGGGACACCGATTGCCGATATATCGAACGTGGTTCGGTGAATCGATCAGAAGGTAGAAGTGTGTCGGGGGCGCGTCAATTGTTCTGACAGAGCTGGGTGATTCCTGTGGGGAACAGGGGACGGCAGCGAGCGGCCGGAGCCGGTGGCGGGATCGCCCCGCTCCAGGCACGCGATCCGGCCAGATCCGTCTTCTGTCAGCCCGATGGCTGGGAGTTGTCAGCTTCGCGGGCTTCCATGACGGCGACTCCCTTCCCCCCACGCCGAGGAGTGAGATGACCGAGACCGTGCCCGCGTACCCGATGCCACGTGCCGCCGGGTGTCCGTTCGACCCCCCGCCGGAGATGCTGCGCCTCCAGGCCGAACAGCCCGTCTCCCGGGTGCGGTTGTGGGACGGCAGCACACCGTGGCTCGTCACCCGCTACGAGGACCAGCGGGCGCTGTACGGCGATCCGCGGCTCAGCGTCGATCCCCGGCGGCCGGGCTTCCCCCACTTCAGCGCGGCCTTCCAGGAGGCCTACTCGCAGATGCCGCCGTCCTTCCTCAACATGGACGACCCCGAACACGCGCGCATCCGGCGGATGGTCACGGGCCCGTTCACCATCAAGCGCATCGAGGCCATGCGCCCCGCCGTGCAGCGGATGACCGACACGTTCATCGACGCGATGCTCGACGGCCCCAACCCCGCCGACCTGGTCGAGTCGCTGGCCCTGCCGCTCCCGTCGTTGGTGATCTGCGAACTGCTCGGAGTCCCGTACGACGACCACGAGTTCTTCCAGAGCAGAAGCCAGGTCGGCGTCCGCCGGGACGCCTCCGTCGAGGAATCCCGGGCCGCGAGCGGGGAGTTGCTGCGCTACCTGGACGAGCAGCTCCAGGCGAAACTCGCCACCCCGGGCGACGACATGCTCTCCGACCTGGCCGCCCGGACGCGGGACGGCGAGCTCGGCCGCCTCGACGCCGCGATGCTGGGCCTGTTGCTGCTGGGCGCGGGGCACGAGACGACGGCCAACATGATCGCGCTCGGCGTCCTCGCCCTCCTCGAACACCCCGACCAGCTGGCGCTCGTCCGGGACACCGACGACCCCAAGGTCCTCGCGGGCACCGTCGAGGAGATGCTGCGCTATCTCACGGTGGTCCACAACGGCCAGCGGCGGGTGGCCCTCGCGGACATCGAACTCGGCGGCGAGACCATCCGCGCCGGGGACGGTGTCATCATCCCCGGCGCCACGGGAAACTGGCAGCCCGACCGCTTCCCCGACCCGGACCGCCTCGACATCTCCCGCGACGCCCGCCGCCACATGGCCTTCGGCTTCGGCATCCACCAGTGCCTGGGCCAGCCGCTGGCCCGCCTGGAACTCCAGGTCGTCTACGGCACCCTCTTCCGCCGGGTGCCGACCCTGCGCCGGGCCGTCGACCTGGAGAAGATCCCGTTCAAGGACGACGGGGTGGTGTACGGCGTCTACGAACTGCCGGTGACCTGGTAGCGGAGCCCGACGCGAGGCGCCGGGCTCCGGTGCGGGCCGGTCGCCCGGTCAGGGGTTGAAGCGGTACGCCCCCGCCCGGACCCGGTAGACCTCGTACTCCGCGCCTCCCGACGTGTCGTCCCGGACAAAGGCGGCTCCCCTGGGCGCGACGACGGACTTCCCCTGAGTGGGAACCCAGATCTCGGCCTCCGTGTTGTGCGGGACGGTCACCGCGAGGTCGATCCGGCCGTCCTCCCGGCGCCGCCACTCCGAGGAGACCCTGCCGCGCACGGTGTCGATCGAGGCGCTCACGCGACCGAGCGGCACGGGCGCCAGATCGGTGTCCTCGGTGTTCTTCGGGACCCTGCTGTTGACCGCGGCCGCGGGGATGTACGGGCGGATGCGCAGCGTCTCGTAGGCGGTCGAGGTCGGTCGGATGCCGGCCAGGCCCTGGTAGAACCAGGTGGCCACATTGGAGCGGTAGTGGTGGTTGACCGAGAGCCGGTCGGTCCACTGCTCCCACAGCGAGGTGGCGCCCTTGGCGATCTGGTACACGTAGCCGGGGGTGCCGGTCTGGGTGACGGCCTTCAACGCGGCGTCCGTGCAGCCGTATTCGCTGAGGATGCCGAACTCGTAGCGCGAGCCGTACATGTCGTTCTGGATGTGGTGGTCGGCGGCGGTGATCCGGTCGGCGAGGAGCTGCGCGAGGACCTTCTTGTTCTCGTCCATGGTCTTCGCCCCGGCGAGGTGCCGGGGGTCGTCCGGGGGCAGGTCCGAGCCGGGCACGAGGTCGAACGCGATGGCCATGGCGTTCTCGCTGGAGACGCTGCCCTGGGTGAAGTGGCCTTGTTCCGCGTCCCAGTAGTTGGCGATGAACGCCTTGCGCAGGATGCGCGCCAACTGCGCGTAGTGCGCGGCGCGTTCGGTGCGGCCGAGGATCCGTCCCACCTCGTCCATGTAGTCGCAGAAGTGGATGTAGAAGGCGAGGCTGATGACGGCGTTGCTGCCGGGGCTCTCCGCGCCGGAGTAGGCGCCGAGGGAGGCTTCGAACTTGTAGTCGTTCTCAGGGGTGAACAGGGTCGCGTAGTGCGTCAGGAGCGTGTCCTGATGGTCGTAGAGCTCGGCGAACAGGGTGCTGTTGCCGTAGTACGTGTACAGCTCCCGCGGAATCACGAAGTACGCGGAGTCCCAGGCCGGTACGGCCTTCCACGCGGCGTTCCAGCCGGGGGTGCGGTCGTAGCCGTAGCCGCCCTTGGCGACGGGGACGATCATGGGGAGCTGGCCGGTGGAGATCTGGTTGTCGGGGAAGTGCCGCAGCCAGTTGGTGAAGAGGGCGTTGACGTCCCAGGTGAGCGACTGCGACTCGGAGCTGGCCATGGCGTCGCCGGTCCAGCCGTTCTTCTCGCGGGAGGGGGTGTCGGTGGGCTTCTGGACCAGGTTGTTCCGCTCGGCCCACTCCAGGTTGCTCTGAAGGCGGTTGAGCAGGGCGTTGTCGGTGCTGAAGGTGCCGGTGCGGGCGAAGCCGGAGCGGGCGACGCCGACGGTGAGCACATCGGCGTCCCGGGTCAGGTCGGGGGTGCGGCCGAGGACGGCTTCGAGGTTCATGACCTCCAGGTAGCGGAAGCCGAAGTGGCTGAACTGCTGCTCCCAGCTCTGCGAGGACCGGCCGCCGAGAGTGTAGTAGTGCGTCTGGAGGTCGGCGTCGTGCTGGAAGTTCTCCTCCTCCACCGAGTACGGGCTCGCGGCCGTGCCGTCACCGCCGCTGACCCGGTTGCCGCCGCGGATCCGCAGGGTGAGGCCCGCCTTGTCGGGGTGGACATCGGTGAGCGTCACACGGACGAGGCCCGTCAGGATCTGGCCGTAGTCCAGGATCCAGACGCCCGAGCCGGGCGCGGTCTCGGTGAGCGCGACCGGGCGCAACGTCCGGCTGACCAGCACCGGTTCGGCCTCGTGCGCCCGTACAAAGGCCGCCTTGAAGCCGTCGGGGATCCTCGTGGCGGGCAGCGCGCCGTGGTACTTCGGCGTGGGGCTCACGCAACTGCCCGGCGGGATCAGCACCGTTGCCGGACGCCAGGCCCGCCCCGCGCGGTAGCCGGTCGAGCGCCACTCCCCCAACTCCTCGGCGCGCCGGGCGTCGTACTTCTCCCCTGAGTACACGGAGTCGAAGGTGGTGGGCCCGTCGGCGGCGAGCCAGTCCCGGTCCGTGACGAGCGTGGTGGCCGAGCCGTCGGTGTAGGTCACGACGAGCTTCGCGCGCAGGCGGGGCTGGCCGGAGTAGGGGGCGAGCTGCCAGTACCACTCCTGAGGGGTCGTCACCCCGTACCAGCCGCGCCCGAGTTCGGCGGCGACGACGTTCTCCCGGCCCGCCTCAAGCAGCGCGGTGACGTCGAAGGTGTCGTACAGGATCGTGCGGTCGTAGGTGCTCTGGTCGGTGAGCAGTCGGGGCACGTTGGTGCGGCCCGCGTCGGCGCGTCTGCCGTCGACGGTGATCGGGGCGCCGTTGACGGTGAGGGTGACGTTGCCCGCCGCGCTCAGGTGCAGACGGGCGCGGGCGACTCGGCGGCCCCTGGGGAGGGTGAACGCGCGGCGCAGCACCGGGGCCGGGTTGGCGATGGGGAGCACGGTGTTCTTGGCGGGGATGTACGGGTTCTTGGGCGGGAAGGTCAGGCCGCCGGGGGTGGGGATGCCGTTCTCGAAGGGGTTGGCCCCGGTGGTGAGGTCGGCGGCGAAGTCGGGGGCGCCGATGCCGGTGACCCGCACGCTGCGGACAGTGGCCGAGGAGGCGCCGAAGCCGAAGCTGCCGTGGCGGCGGATCTGGTCGCCGGTGAGGGTGCGGCTGTCGACCTCGACGCCGTTGAGGGTGGTGGTGACGGTGAGGCCGCGGACGGCGACTTCCAGTGTGTGGTCGCGGGTGGCCCAGGTGTCCTTCGTCAGACCGGCCGTGGCGGGCAGGGAGACCGTGCCGACCGGGACGTTGCGGGTGCCGGAGGTGGTGGGGTTGGTCTCGCTCTGCGGGTCGTAGTGGTCGACGCCCCAGTTCGGCTCCGAAGTGCCGTCGTCCACCCAGGTGTTGCCGGCGTAGTGGCTGGTCCGCATGACCAACTGCAAGGTGTCGCCCGCCTGCTTGACGGTCCAGTTGAGGCCCTCGCCCCAGGTCTTGCCGATGGGTTCGGCGCGCAGCAGCAGGGAGAGCCCGGTCGTGGGGTCGGCGCCGCCGCGGAAGACGACGGTCGCGGTCAGGTCCGTCCAGTCGTGGTCCTGGGCCTCACGGCCGCCGATCCAGCGCGCCCCCGCCCAGTCCTTCTCGCCCTTGAGCAGCCCGGTCTCCCAGGTCGCGGGCTCGCTCCAGGGGCCGGGGCGGCCGTCCTCGTCCCAGGCCCGCACCCGCCAGTAGTACACCCGCTCGGACCGCAGCGCGTCGCCCCCGTACGCCACCCCGGTGCTGTTCGAGCTCGTGACCTTGCCGCTGCGCCAGACGTCCGCCGCGCCGGGGGCGGTGCCGACATGGATCTCGTACGCGGTCTGCCGTGCCACGGGCGGGATCCAGCTGAACGCCGGGGCGGTCTCCGTGCCCAGCGGGGCGACCCGGGAGTTGACCTGGAGACCGGCGGGAGCGGAGCGGCGCTCGTCGGGCGCCGCCACGGCGTCGGGCGCTGCGGCGAGCGGGAGCGAGGCCCCTGCCGCGGTCGCCGTGATGATGGCGAGCATGTGTCTGCGACTCAGCGCGCTTCTGTTGTCCTCGGCCACGGCTCGGTTCCTTTCGCTCACGCACAGAGGGCGGAGGGGGCGGCTCGAACGTACTGAAACGTTTCAATCCCTTCCAAGCGGTTAGCTTATGGCCGCTTGTGCCGGAGCACAATGGTTCGGTCGACAACGAGAAGGGGGCGCTCGTGGGGATCGGGTCCGTGGAACGGCCGGGGCGTGTCGCGGTCATCGGAGTGGGCGTCCTGGGAGCCGCCGTCGGCTGGAACCTGTCACGGCGCGGCGTCGGGGTGGTCCTGATCGACGCGGCCCGGCCGGGGGAAGGCGTGACCAACTGGTCGTTCTCGTGGGTCAACGCCAGCAACAAGACGGTGCGCAGGTCCTACTTCGATCTGAACGTCGCGGGGATGGCGGCGCACCGCGAACTCGCCGACACGATCGGGCCGGACTCGTGGTGGCATCCCAGCGGTCATCTGCGCTGGACGGACGGTCCCGCGGCGCGGGCGAAGCTCCTGGAGACGGTCGAGCTGCTGGCCGACTGGGGCTACGGGGTCGAGGTGCACACCGGGGCCGAGGTGCGCCGCCGCCTCGAACCCGCGCTCACGATTCCCGGCGAGGCACCCGTCGTGTTCTACCCCGACGAGGCCTGGGTGCACGGTCGGCGTCTCGTGGACCGGCTGGTGGGCCTGGCGGTGGCGGCCGGGGCCGAACTCCGGTCCGGCGTCGCGGTCCGGGACATCGGCACCGGGGGCGACGGGAGCGTCCGGACGGTCGCCCTGTCCGACGGGAGCCGTCTCGACGTCGACGCCGTCGTGAACGCGGCGGGCCCCGGCGCCTCCGGGGTCGCCGGGCTCGTCGGGCGCCGGCTGCCGATGCGCCGGGAACCCGGCGTCGTCGCCCGGATCGGCTGCGATCGGGTCCCGGTGGGTCGGGCCATGCACGCGCCTCGCATCGAGATGCGGCCCGACGGGGTCGGTTCGATGGTCCTCCACAGCCGTGAGATCGACGCGCTCATCGACACCGGCGAGGAACCGGCGCGACTCGCGCAGCTGCTCCGGGAGTTGGCGGGGCACGTCGTCCCGGAGCTGGGCGACTCCCCCGTCATGGAGGCACGGGTGTCCCAACGGCCCATCCCGGCCGACGGGTTCCCCTCGGTGGGGGCGGTGCCGACTGTTCCGGGCTACTACGAGGCGGTCTCCCACAGCGGCATCACGTTGGGGCCGGTGATCGGACGGCTGCTCGCCTCCGAGATCGTCCGCGGGGAGAGGGACGAGCTGCTGGCGGAGTTCCGGCCGGAGCGGTTCCCTCTGTGACACGCACGCGAGGAAAGGACCGCTCCCGCCTCAGGGTGAGGTGGGAGCCTCAGTCGCTCTTGTCCGGCGTCGGTGCCGTGCTGTCGCCCGTCGGGGCGCCGCGGAGCATCGCCTTGTAGAGGGCCTCGTGCGCGGGTGAGGCGGGCAGGGGGCCGCGGGCCGGGGCCGCGAAGGACTGGATGAACAGGGCGGCCACGCGTCGCCAGGCGTCGGGGGCGGCGGCGCCGGTGGCGTTGACGACGCCGGCGTTGGCCATGTGCAGCAGCACCAGGTCCGAGGGGTCGAAGTCCTCGCGCAGCCGGCCGGTCGCCTTCGCCCGGCCGATGAGTTCGACCATGCCCTCGTAGGCCGCGTTGCGCCGCTCCTCCATGGCCTTGGCGGTGGGGAAGGTCGTGATGAGCACGTCGGCGAAGCCGAAGTCGGCGGCCTGCATGGCGCAGGCGGTCTCGATGTAGCCGACGAACCCGTGCCAGGGGTCGGGGTCGTCGAGCGCGGCGGCGACCGTCCGGGCGTAGGCGTCCATGCGGTCGAAGAAGACGGCGTCGACCAGTTCCTCCTTCGTGGGGAAGCGCCGGAACATGGTCGCGATCCCGACGCCCGCCTCACGCGCCACGGAGGCCATGGACGCGCCGAGTCCGTCCCGGGCGAACACCGTGCGCGCGGCGGCGATGATCCGCTCCCGGTTGCGCTCGGCGTCGCTGCGCAGGGGCTGGGCGGTGTCGCTGCGCGGGGGCTGGGCTGTGCCGTCGGAGGGCCGGGCGCCTGGGGTCATGGCGGCCACCCTAGCAATCGGATCAACCTATCCATTTCCCCCGCCGAGCCCGCCGAGCCCGGCGGCGCGGCGCTCAGTCGAGCGCGATGCCCGTGCGCCTCTCCAGGGCCTGGAGCAGCCGGGCCTGGAACTCCGGGTCCCGGGACGCGGGATGGGGCGTCTGTGTCCGCCGGTGGTACCAGTAGCCGCCGGTGCGCGGGGTCACGTCGTCGTGGGTGGCGAGCCACTCCTGGGTGCGATGTCCGGCGGTCAGATCGTCCGGGGCGCCCGCGCCGCCCATGCGGGTGGGGACCCAGCCGGGGTCGACGGCGTGGCTGACGGTTCCCTCCCAGCGTGCCGCGAGGGCGAGCGCGAGGGTGGTGACCCACAGCTTGCTGTCGCTGTAGGAGGCGGTCCCGGTGGCCAGTTCCCGCAGGTCGGTGGTGCCGGTGCGGTGCATGGAGCTGCTGAGGTGGACGAGCCTGGCCGGCTTGTCCATCAGGGCCGTGAGCATGTACGGCGCGAGGGTGTTGACGGTGACCGCGTCCGGGACGTGCATGGTGCCGGCGTTGTGGATCACGGCGTCGAAGCGGCCGAACTCGGCGGCCTGCCGGGCCACTTCGGGGATCTCGTCCGGCTCGGCGAGGTCCCCGGTGATGACGCCTTTCCAGCGGGCCGTGTCCGCCGTATCGGCGACACGGTCCCGGTTGCGCACATGGACGACCACGTCATGGCCGTCCTCGGCCAGCGCGTCCGCGGTGTGGCGCCCGAGCCCGCTGGACGCTCCGGTCACCAGGATCAGTGCCATGTCGGTCGTCTTCCGTTCCGGAGAAGGAGGAGAAGGAGGCGAGGACGAGGCCCCGGGTGCCACGCGACCAAGGCCCTCCTCACCCTCTGATCGCGCCGGTCAGCGCACCCTGCCCCGCGGCTTCAGCGGGACGGGCGGCAGCGCAGGAGCCGGCAGTGGAGCACCGTCGTACCCCTTGACCTCGCCGAAGCGGGAACCCGTCGTCCAGTCCTCGCGGGCCTGTTCGATCTCCTGCTGGGTGCGGCCGATGAAGTTCCAGAACATGATCAGCTCCTCCTCGAACGGCTCACCGCCCAGGAGCATCAGCGAGGCGTCCGACTCGGCGCGCAGCGGGAGTTCGGTGCGGCCGCAGCCGAGGTAGAGCATGGAGCCCGGCAGGACCGGGACGCCGTCCACATGGGCCTCGCCGGACATGGACAGCACGGCGTACTCGAAGTCCGGCTCCAGCGGGAGGCGTACGTCGGCGCCCCGGGCGAGGCTCAGGTCGGCGCCGACGATGGGGGTGTACGTCGTACCGGGCGAGGCCGCGCCGTCGAGAGCGCCGAGGATCAGGGTGGCCTTGACGCCGGGTGCCGTGACGACCGGGAGTTCGGCGTGGTGCTCGAAGCGCGGGTCGGTGTGGCGGTGACTGTCGGGGAGGGCGACCCACAGCTGGGCCCCGTGCAGGAAGCGGGCGTGCGACTTGGGGCTCTCCTCGGAGTGGCTGATGGCCCGTCCGGAGGTCATGAGGCCCAGCTCGCGCGGGCGGATCGTCTGGAGGCTGCCGGTCGAGTCGCGGTGCAGCACCTCGCCCTCGTGCAGCCAGCTCACCGTCTGAAGGCCCATGTGCGGGTGCGGCGGCACCTGCATGCCGGGCTCGTCGGCGATGTCGTCGGGGCCGTAGTGGTCGACGAAGCACCAGGCTCCGACCATGCGCCGCCCCAGGTTGGGGAGCAGCCGACGGACCTCGGTGGACTCGCCGAGCTTGACGGTGCGGGGGCTGAGGAGTTCACGAACGGGCTCCGCCACCACGAAGCCGCGGCCGCCGCACAGGGCGGGAGCCGCGTCGCGATCAAGATTGCTCATGACGCCCAACCTAGCCCCGTGGGCGGTGTCCCGTCAGTCCGTCATCCGGGCTGTGCCGGGGAGTTGCGGGGAGTGCCGGGGAGCGCCAGGGAGCCTTCCGAAAAATAGTAGCCATGGACATAGTAGCCATGTACTGTATTCGCCATGAGCAAGGGTTACGAGAAGGCGACACCCGGCTTCCTGGTGTGGCGGCTGTCGATGAAGTGGCGGACCGCGGTGGACCGCGCGACGGCCCCGCTGGGGCTGACGCACGCGCAGTACTCGCTGGTGGCGTCCCTGTACGGCATGCAGCGCGACGGCGAGCGCCCGAGCCAGCGGCGGCTCGCCGACCAGACCGGCCTTGAGCCGCTCTACGTCTCCAAGCTGGCGCGCTCCCTGGAGTCCGCGGGCCTGATCGAGCGCACCCGCGACCCGCGCGACCCGCGTGCCGTGCAGCTGGCCCTCACCGAGGAGGGCCGCGACACCACCCGGCGGGCCATCAAGGTCGTCCAGGGACTGCTGGAGCAGCTCCTCGCGCCGCTCGGCGGGCTCGACAGCCCGCGCACCCGGGAGTTCAGCGCCGAACTCGCGACCCTGCTCGACGCACCTCTCGATCCGCTCGCCCTCGACAGTGAGTCCGAAAAGGAGCAGTCATGACCACCACCACTCCCCTGCTGAACCCGCGCACCATAGCCCTGGCCCACTACGCGGCCCGGGCGGTGCTGGAGCGGGTGCTGGCCCGTCACGACGTGACGTTCCAGCAGTCCGTCACCCTTCGCCTCGCCGCCGTCGCCGACGGGCCGGTCGAGCGGGACCTCATCGTCGGCGGGGTCGTCGACTCGCTGAAGATCGGCGCCGAGGAGGCCGGCTCCGTCGTCGACGGGCTGATCGCCGCGCAGCTGCTGGTCCCCCAGGAGCCGTCCCAGGTGCGGATCACGGACGCCGGTCGGGAGCTGTACGACACGACGTCCGCCGCGACCGCCCCCCTCACCGCCCGGGTCTACGCCGACATCCCCGAGGAGGATCTGGCCGTCGCCGGACGGGTGCTGACCCTGATCACCGAGCGGGCGAACGCCGAGCTCGCCGCCCTGAACAGTTAGTGGAATATTGAACCAACCGGCTCCGTTGACCGCGTCGAAGGAGGTCGACAGTGGAGACGACGTACTACGACCACGGAACGCCGGCGGAGCGCTGGGAGCGCGCGCTGATGTTCTTCGACGCCAAGGACTACGCCGCCGCGGCGCGCGTCCTGGGCGGGCTGGTCGAGGAGGTGCCGGAGCAGACCGGACCGCGGCTGCTGCTGGCCCGCTCCTACTACCACTCGGCCCAGCTGCGGCGCGCGGAGACCGAGTTGCGCGTCATCGTGGAGCGCGACCCGGTGGAGCACTACGCCCGTCTGATGCTGGGCCGCACGCTGGAACGGCAGGGCCGGCAGGACGAGGCCGAACCGCATCTGCGCCTGGCCTCCGCTCTCGCCGGGGACTTCGACTTCGACGAGCGGTGAACGACGAGCGACACGAGCGATACGGCAGGGGCCCGGTTCCATGACGGAACCGGGCCCCTGTGCCGTCCGGGTCAGGCGCGGCTCGCCCTTCGGTGGGCGATCTCCCCGAGCACCACGTCCACGACGAGGAACGCGGCCAGCGGAATGCCGAGCAGCGGGACGAAGTAGCCGAGGACGGCGATGACCACCACGCACGGCAGCAGGATCTGCGGGGGCACCTTCTGCCAGGCGCCGCGCGGGATCGGACGGCCGAAGGCGGAGCCGCGGCCGCGCTGCCACCACATGCGGTAGCCCCACACGATCAGCAGGATCAGGGAGAGCGCGAGGAGCATCAGGGCGATCTGGTTGACCAGCCCGAACAGGATGCCGGTGTGCAGGTCGATGCCCCAGCGGGTCAGCTTGGCGAGGACCGGGTAGTCGGCGAACCGCAGTACGTCGATGACCTGCCCTGACGTCGGGTCGACGGCGACCGCGCCCTGCTTCGTGGGGAAGCTGCGTCCGACCTGCTTGACGACGTACGCCGAGGTCTCGTCGGCCGGCGGGACGATCTCGACGGGGTCGCCGAGCCCCTCGGCCCGCGCCGCCGCGAGGACCTTGTCGAGGCCGACGCCGTGCTCGGCGTCCCCGGCCGAGGCGGAGGCCCCGTGGCCCGCGTGGTCGCCGCCCGTGGTCGAGGTGACGGAGGGGGTGGACTGGCCGAGCTGGGTGCGCAGTTCGTCGATGTTGGCGCCCGCGTACGTCGACCAGGTCAGTCCGGTCGCCGACAGGAAGATGAATCCGGCGGCCGCCCAGACGCCGACGCTGCCGTGCAGGCCGAGCGTGCGGCGCCGACCGGTCGTGCCGCGCACCTTGCGCTGGGTCCGGCGGCGCGCGAACCACAGCACCAGACCGCCGCCGGCTATCACCCACAGCCAGCTCGCGGCGAGCTCGCTGTAGAGCCGGCCGGTCTCGCCGAGGTGCAGATTGCGGTGGAACTCGGAGATCCAGGTGCGCAGCGGCAGCGCGCCGGTCGAGCCGTACTGTTCGAGGGCGCCCTCCACCTTCGCGGTGTACGGGTCGACGAACACGGCGAGGGTGTGGTCGGGGTCGATGCCCTTGACGCCGGACAGCAGCACGCGGGTGGTCGCGTCGTCCTCCGGGGCGGGCCGTACGGCCGAGACGGTGCCCTCGGGGTGGGCCTCGCGGGCGGCGGCGACCTGCTGGGAGATGGGCAGTTCGGTGTCGCCGACCTTCGAGACGGTCAACTCGTCGGCGTAGATGATCTTCTCGGCCTGGAAGGAGCCGGCGTACAGGAGTCCGGTGACGGCGGCCACCAGCAGGAACGGCGCGACGAGCAGTCCGGCGTAGAAGTGCAGGCGCAGCACCAGCGGGCGCAGCGGTGCCCAGGTGCCGGGTTTCGGCGTCGGGTCGGCGGCTTTCGGGGCCTCGTCGGTGGTCGTCGAGGGAGCGGAGGTCATCGGCGGCTATCTCCGGAGGCAGGGGACGTTTTCTCGGCTGTACCGGTCCAGTAGTCGGGGGAAGTGGCGGTCGAGTTCCCGGAGATTTCTGTGCCCTGCGTCACACGGGGGTGTGTGGGGGGCCGTGGCATCCTGGCGCGATGGCAACTCCCCCTCCCCACCCGCCCCTTGCCGAGCTCGTCGAAGGGCTGCTCCACACCGACGGTCCGCTGCCGATCGTCGCCGCCGGTGACCCGGTGTTGCGGCGCGGCACCGAGCGGTTCGAGGGACAGCTGGACCCCGCGCTGCTGGCCCGGTTCGTCGAGGCGCTGCGCGTCACCATGCACGCGGCACCCGGCGTGGGCCTCGCGGCACCGCAGGTCGGCGTACCGCTGCGGATCGCGGTGATCGAGGACCCGGCGCCGGTCCCGGAGGAGATCCGGGTGGCGCGGGGACGGGTCCCGCAGCCGTTCCGGGTACTGGTCAATCCGTCGTACGAGCCCGTCGGCGCCGCGCGTGCCGCGTTCTTCGAGGGCTGTCTGAGTGTGCCGGGCTGGCAGGCCGTGGTGGCCCGGCATGCCGAGGTGCGGCTGACGGGCGAGGACGAGCACGGGCGTGCGGTGGACGAGGTGTTCTCCGGGTGGCCGGCGCGGATCGTGCAGCACGAGACCGACCACCTCGACGGGATGCTCTATCTCGACCGGGCGGAGTTGCGGTCGCTGTCGTCGAACCAGGCGATGGCCGAGCGGTGGGCGCAGCCGACGCCGGCGCAGGCCGCCAAGTCCCTTGGTTTCGAGCTGCCTTAGCCGATCCGGTCAGGCTGCTCGTCGCGAAAATTCGGAGGCGCCCGCCGCGGCGCCTCCACTACCTTGGCCGTATGTCTACGCCCCGAATCTCTTAGCTCAGGACCCGTTCCCACGCCACCCGTGTGTCCTTTTCGCTTGATTCGGAGCGTTCTCCCATGATCACCGTTCGTGGTGTCGACGTGCGCGTCGGCGCGCGTCTGCTGCTGTCCGACCTCTCCTTCCATGTCTCCCCCGGCGACCGCATCGGCCTGGTGGGCCGCAACGGGGCCGGAAAGACCACCCTGTTGAGCATCCTGGCGGGCACGCTGCACCCCGCCGCCGGGACCGTGACCCGCACCGGCGAGGTGGGGCATCTCCCGCAGGACTCCCGTGCGGGAGATCCGACGGTCACCGTCATCGACCGCGTCCTGTCCGCGCGCGGCCTCGACCGGGCGGTGCACGCCCTGCGCCGGGCCGAGACGGCGATGGCCGACGGGTCGGAGCGCGCCATGACCGCCTATGTGCGGGCCGAGGCGCAGTTCCAGGCCCGTGGCGGGTATGCCGCCGAGGCCGAGGCGGCCCGGATCGCGGCGGGGGTGGGTCTGGGGACCGCGCTCCTGGAGCGGCCGCTCGGCGCGCTGTCGGGCGGGCAGCGCCGCCGGGTCGAACTGGCCCGGATCCTGTTCGCGGACCACGGCACGCTGCTGCTGGACGAGCCGACGAACCATCTGGACGCGGACTCGGTCGGCTGGCTGCGCGCCTTCCTGGCGACCCTGCGCTCGGGCCTCGTCCTCATCAGCCATGACACGACCCTGCTGGCCGACGCCGTCAACCGGGTCTTCCACCTGGATCCGCAGCGCGCCACGATCGACATCCACAACACCGGCTGGGCCGCGTATCTCGCGCAGCGGGAGGCCGACGAGCGGCGCCGGACCCGGGAGCGGGCCAACGCCGAACGGAAGGCGGCATCCCTGCACGCGCAGGCCGCCCGGATGCACGCCCGGGCGTCGACGGCGACGGCCGCGAAGAACATGGCCCGGCGCGCCGACCGGCTGCTCGGCGACCTCGAACCGGTGCGGCGGGCCGAGAAGGTGGCCAGGATCAGGCTGCCCAGGCCGGAACCGTGCGGCCGGATCCCGCTGGCCGCGATCGGTCTGACGAAGTCGTACGGCGGTCACCGCGTCCTTCGGAGCGTCGATCTCGCCGTCGAGCGGGGCCGCCGGCTGGTCGTGCTCGGTCCCAACGGGGCGGGAAAGACGACCCTCTTGCGACTGCTGGCGGGGCGGGAGACGCCGACCGGCGGCCGTGTGGTCCACGGGCACGGGCTGCGGCTGGGCTACCTCGCGCAGGAACACGACACCCTGGACCGGGAGTCGACCGTGGGCGCCCAACTGGCCTCGGCCGTACCGCATCTGACGGAGGGTGAACTCCGCCGTGTACTGGGCCTGTTCCTGTTCACCGGAGACGACTTCCACAAGCCGGTCGAGGTCCTGTCCGGCGGCGAGAAGACCCGCCTCGCCCTGGCGGGTCTCGTACACTCCGGCGCGAACGTCCTCCTCCTGGACGAGCCGACCAACAACCTGGACCCGGCCTCCCGCGCCGAGGTGCTGGCCGCGGTGGGCATGTATCCGGGCGCGATCGTCATGGTCACCCATGACGACGAGGCCGTGGAGGCGCTGCGCCCGGATCAGGTGCTGCCGCTGGCGGAGTCCGCTCAGTTGTCGCGGTAGGTCTCCAGGAGCCGCAGCCACACCTCGCTGATCGTCGGATAGGACGGCACGGCGTGCCAGAGCCTGCTGATCGGGACCTCTCCGGCGACGGCGATGGTCGCGGAGTGGATGAGCTCGCCGACGCCGGGGCCGACGAACGTGACGCCGAGGAGGATCTCGCGCTCCAGGTCGACGACCATGCGGGCGCGGCCCCGGTAGCCGTCGCCGTACAGGCCCGCGCCGGAGACGTTGGCGAGGTCGTAGTCGACGGCGCGGACCCGGCGGCCGGTCTGCTCGGCCTCCGCCAGGGAGAGGCCGACGGCGGCGGCCTCCGGGTCGGTGAAGACGACCTGGGGTACGGCGGAGTGGTCGGCGGTCGCGGCGTGCGCGCCCCAGGGGTCGGTCTCCAGGAGGGGGACTCCGGAGGCGCGGGCGGCGATGGCGGCGCCCGCGATCCTCGCCTGGTACTTGCCCTGGTGGGTGAGGAGGGCGCGGTGGTTGACGTCGCCGACGGCGTAGAGCCAGTCGCTGCCGGTGACACGGAGGCTGTCGTCGACCTCCAGCCAGGTGCCGGGGTCGATGCCGATGCTGTCGAGGCCGATGTCGTCGGTGCGCGGGGCGCGGCCGGTGGCGAAGAGGATCTCGTCGGCCTCGATGCGGTCGCCAGTGCCGGTGACGACCACGACGGTGCCGTTCTCGCGGGTCACCGACTCGACGGAGGTGCCGGTGCGGACGTCGGCGCCCGCCTCGGTGAGCGCCTCGTGGACGAGTTCGCCGGCGAAGGGTTCCATGCGGTTGAGCAGGCCCTTGCCGCGGACCAGGAGGGTGACCCGCGAGCCGAGGGCCTGCCAGGCGGTGGCCATCTCGGTGGCGACGACCCCGCCGCCGACCACGATCAGGCGGCCGGGCGCGGCTTTCGCGCTGGTGGCCTCCCTGCTGGTCCAGGGCTTGACCTCGTCGAGTCCGGGCAGGTCGGGCAGGACCGCGCGGGTGCCGGTGCAGACGGCGACGGCGTGCCGGGCGGTGAGGACCTTGTCGCCGACGGTGACCGTGCGGGGGCCGGTGAGGCGGCCGTGGCCGCGGTAGAGGTCGGCGCCGATGCCCTCGATCCAGCGGACCTGGCCGTCGTCCTTCCAGTGGGAGGTGTACTCGTCGCGGCGGGCGAGGACCGCGCTCGCGTCGAGGGGACCCTGTACCGAGGGCGCGAGGCCGGGCAGGCGGCGGGCGTCGGCCTGGGCGATGACCGGGCGCAGGAGGGCTTTGCTGGGCATGCACGCCCAGTACGAACACTCGCCGCCGACCAGTTCGCTCTCCACGACCGCGGTGGAGAGGCCGGCCGCACGGGTGCGGTCGGCGACGTTCTCCCCCACGGGCCCGGCACCGAGCACCACGACGTCGTAGGTGGTGTGCGCGATGGATTCCGTTTCCGTCATGGGGTCAGTCTGGTGGGTGGTGTGCGCTCAGGCCACATGGGTACGCGCGCGGAATACCTACTCGGCCCGCCGCGTTTGTGCCGACGGCTTCGCCCCGACATCAGGAAGAGGGATTCACGCCATGAGCAAGACCGTGGAGCTCACCAAGGAGAACTTCGACCAGACGGTCACGGACAACGATTTCGTCCTGATCGACTTCTGGGCGTCCTGGTGCGGGCCGTGCCGTCAGTTCGCGCCCGTCTACGACAAGGCCGCCGAGGAGAACCCGGACCTGGTGTTCGGAAAGGTCGACACCGAGGCGCAGCCGGAGCTGGCGGCCGCCTTCGGGATCCAGTCGATCCCGACGCTGATGATCGTCCGTGACCGGGTGGCCGTGTTCGCGCAGCCCGGCGCGCTCCCCGAGGCCGCGTTGACGGATGTCATCGGTCAGGCCCGCAAGCTGGACATGGACGAGGTCCGCAAGGCGGTCGCCGAGCAGCAGGCCAACTCCGAGCAGAACGGCCAGTAGTTCCAGGGCGGTCGCGGCATCGCATCCCGGTCGGGGCTCACCACTCCAGGGGAAGTCCCGTGTAGTTCGCGGCCAGTTCGGCCGCCGCGTGCCGGGATGCGGTGATCCGGCGCAACCGCGCCAGTTGCAGCCGGTGTTCGAAGGGGTCCGCGTCGGGCCGGGTGTGCAGCATCGTCGTCATGTCGTACGAGAAGCGGGTCGCCTGCCAGACGCGCGCGAGGCACGACTGCGAGTAGCGGTCGAGGAGTTGCCCGGATCCGGTGCGGTGCAGTTCGGTGAGGGCGCGGGCGAGGACGCGTACGTCGGAGACGGCGAGGTTGAGGCCTTTCGCGCCGGTCGGCGGGACGATGTGGGCGGCGTCGCCGGCCAGCAGGAGCCGTCCGTGGCGCATCGGTTCGTGGACGTAACTGCGCATCGGTGTCACCGACTTGGCGGTGATCGGGCCGCGGCCGAGGGTCCAGTCGGCGTCGATGGCGAAGCGGGCGGCGAGTTCGTCCCAGATACGGTCGTCGGGCCAGTCCTCGGGGTCGGTGCCGTTGGGGACCTGTAGGTACAGGCGGGACACATGCGGTGAGCGCATGCTGTGCAGGGCGAATCCGCGCTCGCCGCGGGCGTAGATCAACTCGTCGCAGGACGGGGCGACATCGGCGAGGATCCCCAGCCAGGAGTACGGGTAGTCGTGCGCGTACGTCCGGCTGACCTCGGCCGGGACGGTGTCGCGGGCGATGCCGTGGAAGCCGTCGCAGCCCACCACCCAGTCGCAGCTCAGGGTCTGCTCGCGGCCCTCGTGCACGAACCGGACGACGGGGCTCTCGGTCTCCGGCTTCTCGATGGCGAGGGCCTCCGCCTCGAACAACAGCGGTGGTCCGTCGGCGAGTTGGAGGGCGACGAGGTCCTTCACGATCTCGGTCTGGGCGTAGATCGTGACCGTGCGGCCGCCGGTGAGGACGGGGAAGTCGATGTGGTGGCGTTCCCGGTCGAAACGCAGCTCGATGCCCTGGTGGACCAGGCCCTCCGCATCGAGGCGTCCGGCCGCGCCGCACTCCCGCAGGGCGTCGACCGTGCCCTGCTCCAGCATTCCGGCGCGCTGGCGCTGTTCGACGTACTCCCTGGTCCTGGCCTCCAGGACCACGCAGTCGATGCCCGCGCGGTGCAGCAGACGGGCGAGGAGCAGTCCGGCGGGGCCGCCGCCGATGATGCCGACCGTCGTGCGCATGGCACGCCTCCCCCTGGATGACAACCTGAGCATCAGCCTCTCAGCTGGACTCGCGGTGCACCACCGTCGCTGCCAGCACTTTGTGCGTCTCGGGCGCGGCGCCGGGGTCGCGCACCGCGCGGTCGACCAGTTCGGCGAGGTCACGGCCGGAGGGCAGTTCGAGGTGGACCGTGCTGAGCCTGGGCCGCAGGAGCCGGCCGAGCATGAGGTCGTCGGCGCCGATCAGCGCGGTCTCGCCGGGTACGTCGACGCCCGCGTCCTGGAGGGCGCGCATCAGGAGCATCGCGTACTCGTCGTTGTACGCGAACACCGCGTCGAGGCCGAGGTCGCGCCAGCGGGCGGCGAGCCGGGCGGCGGCCTCCTCGGTGTAGGCGAGGGGCAGGTGGGTGACCTCGGCGTCGGTGTCGGCCAGGGCGCGCCGGACGCCCGCGAGGCGGGGCAGGGAGAAGGCCTCCAGGCCCGCCTCCTCTGGGACGACGACGCCGATCCGGCGCCGGCCGCGCTCGTACAGGTGGCGGCCCGCGCAGTGGCCGACCGCCTCGTGGTCCATGAGCAGGGCGTGGGCGCCCTCGACGGACTCGGGGCCGAGGGTGACGACGGCTCGGGCGCCGGAGCGCTTGAGGACGGCGACGCCCTTGGGGCCGAGCCCGGCGCCGGGCACGAGGACGGCGACCGGGCGCAGCTCGGCCCAGGCGCGGGCGGCCTCGTCGCCGTGGAGGCCGACGCTGCCGTGCTGGACGACGGTGTAGTCGAGGCGGCTCAGCGCCCACTGGAGTTCGTTGATGAACTGGCCGTAGAGCTGGCCGACGGGGATGGTCGGGGCGGGCATCAGGACCAGGCGGCTGTGTCCGGCGCGCAGGCTGCGGGCGGCCGCGTGCGGCACGTACCCGAGCTCTTTGGCGGCCTCGTGGACGCGGCGGCGGGTGGGCTCGCTGATCCGGACGGCGCTGGTGTTGTTGAGGACGTAGGAGACGGTCGCGCGCGAGACGCCGGCCAGCCGGGCCACATCGGCGCTCGTGGGCACGGAGCGCGGTGCGGGCGACACGGGGGCGGGCGTTTTCGGTATCTGCACCATGACGTGACGCATCTTTGCAGAACCTGTGCAGACGGCTCCCGGCGGGGCGCTCAGGCGGACGGAGCAGGGCCTGTGACGTGGGCGGGGCGGTATGCGCCAGGCGGCCCGGCCAGCGCCTCTCACACGGGCGGGGCCGAGGCTGTCACGGCAGCGGGGCGACGTCTGTCACGCAGCCCGGGACGACGCCTCTCACGCGGGCGAGGTCGAGGCTGCCACGGCAAGCGGGGCGACGTCT